>CAYOXR010000270.1:0-11248 GCA_964407955.1 uncultured bacterium
GCGGTGCTGATCGCTTCGATCTGCGCGCTGCTGGTGGGGGTGGCCATTCTGGGGCCGCCGCTGCTGATCCGTTTGGGGTTGCTGCGATGAGCGCCTCGCCACCCCCGGAGCTGCTGGCGGCGGCTCGCGTGGCGCATGCCCACGCGTACGCTCCCTACTCGGGCTTCCGCGTCGGGGCGGCGCTGCGCTCGGATGACGGTGCGGTGATCCAGGGGAGCAACGTCGAGAACGCCAGCTTCGGGCTGTCGCGCTGCGCCGAGCAGTCGGCCGTGCAGGCGCTGGTCACGCACGGCGGCCGTCACTTCGACGCGATGGTGATCTTCACCCATGCCGATCCACCTTCCAGCCCCTGCGGAGCCTGCCGCCAGATCCTGTTCGAGTTCGCGCCCGACGCCCGCCTCTACCTGGTCAACGATGCCGGCGCCTGCGAGGTGGTGCGCGTGGACGAGCTGCTTCCGGGGGCGTTCCGGCTCGAGGGCGGCGGCGGCGACCCTTAGGCTTCTCACCGATCGCCGGTGGTATCCTCCCCCCTGATGATGCAGCCAAGACGCGCTCTCCTGTCGCTGCTGCTCGCGGCGGCGACGCTCACCTGCGGGGCGGCCGCCCTGGCACAGTCGGCTTCGGTGACGCCCACCCGGGTGGTCGTCCTGCCGTTCGATTCCAACGCTTCGGTCGCGACCTACCAGCTCGGGCTGCCCACCGCCCTTCAGCGTTCCCTCAACGAGATCCCCGGCGTGTTCGTGCCTCCGCTCGGTGACGTGGCCCTGGTGATGCAGAAGGCGCACACGGCCGGCAAGGATCCGATCGCCACCGTGCGCAGCCTGTTCAAAGCCGATGCCCTGGTGCAGGGCACGGTGTCCGGCAGCGGGCCCGGCGTCGCCGTGACGATGACGCTCACCGTGAACGGCAAGCAACAGTCGCTGAGCGCAAGAGCCGCCGACGGCAAGCCTGCCACGCTGGCGCAGGCGGCTGCGCGCGCGATCGCCCAGGCCCTGCGATCCGACCTCGGCGCGACGGTGCTCGGACGCATCGATGCCGCTGCCGCCCAGACGCCGTCGGTGCCGAGCCTGGGACCCGTGGCGCTGGCGGCGTCCAGGCTGCCGGGCGCGCGCATCGTCGACCTCAAGATCGCCACCGAGCTCGACCCCCAGTCGGCTTGGGTGAAGGCGGAGTACGCACGCCTGCTGGCGCTCGGCGGCAACAGCAAGGCCGCTGTGCCGCTCGCCCAGGCTGCAGCCAAGGCGCAACCGGACGACGTCGAAGTGCAGGTGGTGCTGGGCGTCGTGGAGCAGGTGGCGAACGACCAGAAGGCGGCTGTCACGGCGTTCCAGAAGGCGCTGCAGCTGAATCCGGCCGAGGCGGTGGCGCTCACTGGCCTGGCGAGCCTGGAGACCGACAAGGCCAAGGCGCAACAGGACCTTCACGAGGCGATCGATGCCTACCCGCGCATGCTCGACGCCTACATTCAGCTCGCCGGCCTGCAGGACACCGCACAGCACACCCTGCAGGCGCTCCGCAGCGCCGAGGGGTCGTTGCCGGACTCGGTGGCGTTGCGTCAGGCGGTCATCCAGCAGGTCATCAAGATGGGTGACGACAACGGCGCGCTCGCGTACCTGCAGCAGGCGGTGCAGGATCCCATGGCCGCGTCGGCCCAGCTCTACAGCCTGGCGCGCCTGCTGCCGGCCGACGTCACCGACGGGGCCCTGGCGTTGGTGCGGCAAGGAGAGACGAAGTACCCGGACTCGACCGTGTTGAAAGCGGCGGAAGGCGAGCTGCTTGTGCACAAGGGCGACTACAGCGGCGCCGAGGGCGTGCTCGGGCCGCTGCACGCCAAGCTGCCCAAGGACAGCGCCATCGCCAACCTGTTGACGGTCGCGCAGGCACGCCAGGGGCAGCTCGACGCCGCCAAGCGCACGTTCGAGAGCGTGGCCGGAACCGGGGACGCCGCTCAGGGCGACCTGGCGCGCATCTACCTCGCCGCCGGCCGCGCGGAGGCCGCCATCGGCGTCCTGCAGCCCATCGTCGACAAGGGCACCAAGAATGCGCAACTGCTCACCACCTACGGCCTCGCGCTGGCCCGCGTGGGCAAGCTCGACCAGGCCAAGACCGAGCTGGACAAGGCACTCGCGCTGCAGCCGGGCCTGACGCTCGCGCAGCGCGGGCTCGGCTTCCTGCAGCAACAGCGAACGCTGACCGCCGGCGCCCAGGTGAGCTTCAGCGCCGAGGCCGGAGCCGCGTTCCAGCAAGGCATCTACGCGCTGGAGGTGCAGGACTACCCGACCGCCGTCCAGGCCTTCAAGCGTGCCCGCAAGCTCGACGACAACGGTCTGTCGGCGTTCTTCGAGGGCTACGCCTTGCAGCTCACTGGCGACCCACGCTCGGCCGTGGCGAACTACCAGGCGGCACTGAAGGCCTTCCCCGACAGCGACATCGTCCTGAACGACCTGGGTTATGCGCACCTCCAGCTCGGACGCTATGACCTGGCGCTCCCCCAGCTACAGAAGGCGATCACGGCCAACCCTGAGAATGCGCAGGCGCACCTCAACCTCGGCCTCACCTACTACGGGCTGGGACGCTACAGCGATGCGCTCAAGGAGTTCGACGAAGCCGTCAAGCTGGATCCGAACCTGTCGTCGACGATCGCCAAGGTGCGCCAGGACGCCAAGCAGAAGGCGGGCGGGCAGTAGCCGCTTTCCTTCGTGCGCTAGCATGACGCCATGAGTATTCGGCCGAGCGTGCGCGCCCTCGCGCGATACCACTTCACTCCCCGGACCTCGCCGGTCAAGCTCGACCAGAACGAGAGCCCGTACGATCTTCCGGAGGCGGTCAAGGAGGCGGCCCTGGCCCGCATGCGATCCGGCGCCTGGCAGCGTTATCCGGAGCTGCACCCGAGGACGCTCGAGCTCGCCATCGCCGAGCGTCACGGCTGGGACCCGAGCGGCGTGGTGGTGACCAACGGCTCGAACGTGCTGTTGCAGGCGCTCGTGATCGTGGCCGGTATCGGCCAGACGGTGGTGAGCGTTACGCCCACGTTCCCGGTGTACGCGTTGCAGGCGAGACTGCTGGGCGCCGAGCTCGTGGAGTTGCCGCTCGGCGATGACTTCGCGTTGCCTTCCCCCGAGCGGGTGGCAGATGCGATGGCCGGCCGCCGCGGGGTCGTCTTCATCGCCAACCCGGCGGCACCGACCGGCAACCTGCATCCGCGCGAAGCGCTCCAGCCGCTACTGGCGCGCGCCGGCGAGGACTGGCTGGTGGTCCTGGACGAGGCCTACTGCGACTTCGCGGGTACCGACCACCTGGACGTGGTGGCGTCGAACCCGGCGGTGCTCTCGGTGCGCACCATGAGCAAGGCCTATGCCCTGGCGGGCAGCCGCCTCGGCTACGGACTGATGGCACCCGAGTTGGCGACCGAGGTGCGCAAGGGGCTGCTGCCGTTCTCGCTGTCCAGCCTGCAGTCGGCCGTGGCGCTGGCGGCGCTCGAGCACGACGATTACGTGCACGACCGCGTGGCGCTGGCGGTGCGAGAGCGCGAGCGGCTCTTCTCCGCTTTGACGGCCATGCCCGGCGTCGAGGCGTTCCCGTCGGTGACGAACTTCGTGCTGTTCCGCGTGCGCGATGCGGAGCGCGTCTACCGGGCGCTTCTCGAGCGCGACGTGGCGGTCAGGCGACAGGATCATCTCCCCGGCCTGGAGGGCTGCCTGCGGGTCAGCGCGGGCGCTCCCGAGGAGACCGACGCGTTCTTGCTGGCGCTTCGACAGGCGCTGTCGGCGGAGGCCGTCGGTGGCTAGGCAGGCGTCGGTGGAGCGCACCACCAGCGAGACCCGCGTGTCGGTGACCATCGACCTGGACGCCGCTGCCGGCGGCAATGCGGCGACCGGCCTGGGGTTCTTCGATCACATGCTGGAACAGCTCATCCGCCACGGCCGGCTGGCGCTGGAGGTGGAGGCGAAGGGCGACCTGGAGGTGGACATCCACCATCTGGTGGAGGACTGCGGCATCACACTCGGGCAGGCCGTAGCGCAGGCGCTGGGAGATCGCTTCGGCATCGAGCGCTACGCCGACGCCTTCGTGCCCATGGACGAGACGCTGACGCACGTCGTGATCGACCTCTCCGGGCGACCGCTGCTGGCGTTCGACCCGGCGGGCTTCGCCGGCGACGCGGCGGGCTTCAACGCCTACCACCTGCGGGAGTTCTTGAGGGGCTTCGCGAACCATGCCGGCGCGACCGTCCACGTACGGGTGCTTGCCGGCGAGGAAACGCACCATGTGGTCGAGGCGGTCATGAAGGCCTTCGCGCGCGCCCTTCACGGCGCCACCCGCGTCACACACGGCGAGCTGCCGACGACCAAGGGGGTGCTGTGACGATGCGCACCGTGCTGATCGACTACGGTGCCGGGAACCTCCACAGCGTGGAGCGCGCCCTCGAGCATGCCGGGCTGGCGATCGAGCGCTGCGCCGAACCTGCCGACGCCGCGGGCGCCGATGCGCTGGTGCTGCCGGGACAGGGCCACTTCGGGCAGGTGATGAGCGCCTTCCGGGCTTCGGGTTTCGAGCCGCTGGTGCGTGCGCATCTGGCTTCCGGAAGGCCCTTCCTGGGCATCTGCGTGGGCCTGCAGCTCCTTCTCGAGGCCTCCGAGGAAGCACCCGACGTGCCCGGACTGGGCCTGCTGGCAGGCACGGCGCGTCGCTTCCCGGCTGCAGGCGTGAGCGTCCCTCACATGGGCTGGAACCAGATCGTTCGCCATCGCCATCCCGCACTGCTCGAGGGCATCGAGGACGGAGCCTTCGTCTACTTCGCCCACTCCTACTACGTGGCCTTCGACGACCTCGACGTTCCCGGCGCCGTCACCGAGTACGGCCCCGTCACGTTCAAGAGCGCCCTGTCCGACGGTGCGCTGCACGCCACGCAGTTCCATCCTGAGAAGAGCCAAGCCGTGGGCTTGCGCGTGCTTGCAAACTTCGCCCGCCTCGCCGTGGCGGCGCTGGAGGCGTAGGTGCGAGCGCATCGAGTCGGTATCTTGGCGCTGCTGCTGTCCCTGTCAGCGCTACTCACCGGGGTGGCGTGCGCCCAAGGCTGGTCGGTTCAGACCGTGGCGCTCCGGGATCTCAGGCAGGCGCGAACCGTCGTGGGTGAGCTTCAGGCGCTGGGGTTCGACGCCTTTCCCGAGTTCGCCATGCACGACGGCGAGCAGTTCGTACGGGTCCGCGTGGGCTGCTACACGGACCGCTCGGCGGCCGAGGCGGCGGCGCAGGCACTCGCCGGCCACGTCACCAAGCAGGCGGTCGCGGTCACGCTCTCGGCTGCCACCAGGGCCGACGCGTGCGTCCGCGAGGACGTCGGCTTCCTGAAGCCACGCGTCTGGAAGCAGCTCGATCCGCCCGACGGCCTGCCCACGTTCGATGTCGACATCGGCGGTCACAAGGCGCGCTTGGTGTTCACGGGGCAGGGCTGGCGCGTGCTGCAGTCCGGGGAAGCGCTCACCCCGTCGCCGGCAGCGGCGAGCGCCAGCTTCGTGGTCGCGCGGCCCGGCGGCGCGCCCTGGGTGGCCCAGGAGGTTGCCAGCGGGACGCGCATGCTGTGCCCCGGCAAGCTGGTCGGGACCGCCGGCTCGGCCGCGGTGGTGGAGCGCTCGAACGAGGTGGTGGCGTGCATGCTGGTGCCGGTGTCGAGCGAGCAGGCCAAGGGCTCGACACCGTGAGCCCTCGCCTGGTGGTGCTCACCGGCCTCAGCGGCTCGGGCAAGACCACGGCGCTGCACGCCCTGGAGGACATCGGCTTCTTCACGGTGGACAACCTGCCGCCGGCCCTATGGGAGGGGCTGGTGGAGACGGCCGGGGGAATCGGCAGCGGTATCGCGATCGGCGTGGACATACGCACGCGCGCCTTCCTCGACGCCGCTCCGGCGGCCCTCGAGGCACTGCGGAAACGCAATCTGACGCCTACCGTGGTGTTCCTCGACGCCACGCCGGCGACGCTGGTGCGGCGCTACAGCTTCACGCGCCGCACGCACCCACTGGCGGAGGGCACGCTGACCGCAGACCTGCTGCAGGAGCGCCGCACCCTCGAAGGACTGCGCTCGCTTGCGGACGTGGTGATCGACACGACATCGAAATCCGCGCGCGAGCTGACCCAGGAGCTGTGGGACCGCTTCGGCAGCGAAGGCGACTTCCTGCTGCACCTGGTGTCCTTCGGCTACAAGCGCGGCGTACCCACTGACGTCGACACTGTTCTGGACGTGCGAGGGCTGCCCAACCCGTTCTACAACCAGGCGCTTCAACCACTCCCCGGAACGGCCCCCGAAGTGCAGGCGTTCGTGTTCACGCCACCGGCCCTCGAGCTGTACTTCCAGCTCCGCGGGCTGGTGCGGGAGCTGGCGAGCGGCGCCCGCGCCGAGGGACGCGCAAGCTACAGCGTGGCCGTGGGCTGCACCGGTGGTCAACACCGCTCTGTGGCGGTGATCGAACGGCTCACCCACGACCTGGCCGACACCTTCCAGACGCGCGTGCAGCACCGCGATCTCGAGGAAGCCCTGCAGGAGCGTACGTGAGCCGGTTGCGCGAGCGTTTCGCCAGCGTGCTGACGTGGCGGCTCTGGCTGACACCCGGCATGGGCGTCAAGCGCCACGTGTTGGTCGCCGTGTGGGGAGCGCTGCTGCTCGTTGCCGGCGTAATCGGCGGGGTGCTGTGGCTGCTCAACGGACGGCGCGGCGTGCTTTCCAGCCCCATCGAACATGTCCTGGTCAGTGGCGCCTGGCGTCACGCCGGTGGCTACCTGTCGCTGCTGGTGGCGCTGCTGGGCGTGCTCTTCGCCGTCCTGGCCGTGGGCCGGCTGAACCGCTCGCTGCTATCGAACTGGATGCCGAGCCCGGGCAAGGCGGCAGTGGTGTTGCACCGGCGCGTGTCGCTGGCCAGGGGGCCGCGCATGGTCGCGCTGGGTGGGGGCTCGGGGTTGAGCAACCTGCTGCGGGGCTTGCGCGAGCACACGTCCAACGTGACCGCGGTGGTGACGGTGAGCGACGACGGCGGCTCGTCTGGCCGGCTGCGCATCGCCTTCGACATGCCGCCCCCCGGCGACCTGACCGATTGCCTGGCCGCGCTCAGCGACAACGAGCTGGAGGTCAGCCGACTGATGCAGTACCGCTTCGCTCGCGGCGAGGAGCTCGAGGGCCACACCTTCGGCAACCTTCTGATCGCCACGCTGACGGAGGTCGAAGGCGACTTCGGGCAGGCGATCCGGGTCGTCAACCGGCTGCTCAACCTCTCGGGCGCGGTCTACCCCGTCACCACCTGCCCGGTCACGCTCACCGTGACCAAGGCGAGCGGCGAGATCATCAAGGGCGAGAGCCGCACGCGCGAGTGCCCGGGGCCGGCCCGCTCGGTGGCGCTCGAGCCGGCCAGTCCAGTGGCCGTCCCCGAGGTGCTGGACGCCATCCGGCGCGCCGACCTCGCCGTTCTCGGCCCGGGGAGCCTGTTCACCAGCACGCTGGCGCCGGTCGTCGTGCCTGCGGTCCGGGGCGCCTTGCTTGAGAGCGAAGCCCTCATCGTGCAGGTGTGCAACATCATGACCGAGTCCGGCGAGACCGACGGTTTCGATGCCTTCGACCACGCCGAAGCGGTGACGCGTCATCTCGGGCGCCGACCCGACGTGGTCGTTCTGAACAGCACACCGGTCGACGAGCCGCGGCTGGCGGCGTACCGAGCCGAGGGCGCGGAGGTGGTGGCGCCGGCGCTGGAGCGCTTCCAGGCGGCTGGACTGCACGTCGCGCAACTTCCCTTGCTCGGTGGCGGCCAGTTGGCTCAGCATGACAGCGAGCGGCTCGCCTCCTGGCTGTCACAGCTCGCCCGCGAGCACGTCACCGCCAGGAAGGCGGGTCTGCGCGCATGATCCACCTCATCGTTCTGGCCACGGCCCTGCTCCACCTGCAAGACCCCGTCGGCGATGCCGTAGGCGACGGCTCGTTGGCACCGCCGACGGCACCGGTGTACGCCAACACCGCGGACTTCGACCTGCAGTCGGTATCGGTGATGGACGATCCCAAGCTGACGGTGCGCGTCACGCTCGGGTCGATCTCCAACCCGGGGCATCTCCCCAACGGCTTCTCCAGCCCGATCATCGAGGTCTACCTGGACACGGGGCCGGGCGGGTCCAGCGCGCTGCTGCCCGGATCGGGCATGGTCATGCCGGCCAAGCACGGCTGGAACGTGGCGCTACGGGCTACCGGCGACCAGGTGTACGCGGTGACGCCGCGGGCACAGGGCGACCCCGGCAGCTGGCCCCACCTGCCTGCCAGCGTCGAGGTGCAGGGGAACACGCTGCTGATCCACACCGATCTGCCCCGCCCCGAACATGCCGTCATCTACGCCCTCACGGGCGTCTACGATCCGTTCGCAAGCGATGCGTGGCGGCCGCTTACGAGTTCGGTGTCGCCGTGGGCGTTTTCCAGTGCCAAACAGCGCGTGCCCGTCGTCGACCTTCTGGCGAGCAGCCAACGGGCGCAGCGCCGCGCGATTGACAGCGGGGTCCTGGCGCCGTATCGGGCGCGAACGCACGGTCTGGGCTGGCTCCTGTTGATGGTGTTGGGCGTGATCATCGCTGCCGCCGGCACGATGCTGCGCCGCCGGGTGCCGTTGACGCGGCGGCCGCTGGCCCTGCCCCCGCCGCGGGATCCCGAGGAGCGGCATCGACTTCCACCCTTCTGGGGCGGGATGCCTCCCATCGAGCGGAGCTTCCTGGACGAGGTCGAGGACGTCAGCCTGTGGCCGGAGACCTTCGCCAGCGTTGGCGCGGCCGAAGTCGGGCCCGTGGCGCATCCGAACCGCGCCCCAGACGAGGCCGAGGCTCCGCATGCCGGCGACGAGCTCGTTGCCGAGGACCGTGCGGACGCTGGCGTCGAGCGTGCAGCTGGAGACGAGCCGGCACCCCCGCCCGAGGAGCTGGCGCGTGCTGTCGAAGCGGCGGGCGATGCCGAGGCGGCGGACGATGTCGCGGTGGCGGCGGCTGTTGAGGCGACGGCTGACGAGGCGACGGCTGACGAGATGGCGGCTGACGAGATGGCGGCTGACGAGGACGTAGCTGACGAGGCGGCGGGTGACGAGGCCGAGGCTGGCGAGGTGGCGGCTGGCGAGGTGGCGGCTGACGAGGTGGCGGCTGACGAGGCCGTGGAGGCCCGTGCCGAGGCGGTGGCCACTGGCGCGCCGGTGCCGGCTGACGAGGCCGTGGCGGGCGATGCCGGGGCGGCGGCCGGCAAGCAAGCTGAGGCCCCCGATGCGGCCGGGGACAGTGGAGAAACGGCGACCGACCAGGACATCGCGTCCGAGCGCACAAGCTGACGGCGATCGGCCGGGCGGGCCGAGATGCCTGTCGGCGTGACACGAGCGTGAGGATTGCCGCGAGCCGCTGGCGCTATACCTGTAGCGGAACGCGGAAGGAGGCACACCATGGCTGTCGGGAACGCGGCGGGGCTGAGCCGTCTGGGTGGCCGTCTAGCGGTCGGGGCGGGCGCCGCGCTGGCCTCGGGTGCGGCCATGATCCTCGCTCGCGTGTTCATGTCGGCGCGCACGCCCGTGGACATGCTGTTCGATCTTACAGGCCACCTGCTCGGGGTGCCGGCGGTGTTCAACATCATCCACAGCCTGCCCTATGGGCTCGATCACTACGCCAAGTACGCGCTCTTCGGCGTCATTGCGCTTCTCTACCTGGCGCTGTGGACGCTGGCGGCACCGTTGCTCCTCGCCCTGCCGCGTGCCTGGCGGGTCGCGGCGCCCACGGTGCTGGCGCCCGCGCTGGTCGGACTGGCGCTCCTGCCCCTCGAGGGCCTGTCCGTGTTCGGACTGAGCGCCACGAACTACTTCTACCCACCACTGCCCACACACCTGTGGGCGGCTCTGTTCGGCGCCGTGTACGGCGCCGTGCTCCTCGCAGGCGGCGCGGCGCGGCGCGGCGTCCGCCACGACCCGTCGCGGCGCGACGCCCTGGAGCGCGGTGCCCGCGGGCTTCTGCTCCTGGCGCTGGGTGCGGGTGCGCTACGGCTGGTATGGACGGCCGTGGCCCAGGCCGCCGGAGTGCAGGGGCTGCTGGCGAGGATCAAGGGCCTCCCGAGCGTGATCACCTCCGTGAAGGACCACTACGTGGTGTCGAAGAACTTCGTCGACCCCAACGTGGACGAGGCCCGCTGGCGTCTCAAGATCCACGGTCTGGTGGACCACCCGATCGAGCTCGACTTAGCCGGCCTGAAGGCGTTGCCCGCCGTCACCCGCAGCACCACGCTGATCTGCATCTCCAACGAGGTGGGTGGCCACCTGGTGGGCAACAGCATGTGGACGGGCGTGCTGGTGAAGGACCTGCTGGACATGGCCGGCGTGAAGTCGGAGGCCACCCACATGATCATGCGCGCGGCGGACAACTACTCCGAGTCCTTCACCCTGGACGTGGGCCGGCGCGAGGGGACCATGGTCGCCTACCTTCAGGACGGAGAGCCGCTGGTCCGTGCGCACGGTTTCCCCGCGCGCATGCTGGTGCCCGGGAAGTACGGCATGAAGAGCGTGAAGTGGCTGGTCGACATCGAGCTGGCCGACCACGCCTACACCGGTTACTGGGAGCAGCGAGGCTGGAGTCAGCAGGCTGTGGTGCAGACCATGAGCCGCGTCGACACGCCCAAGGCGACGTCGTTGGGCGATGGCACGGCGGCCATCGGGGGGATCGCGTTCGCCGGCCTTCGCGGGGTGAGAGCCGTGCAGGTGTCCTTCGACGGGGGGTCCAGCTGGCACATGGCGACGCTCCGCCCGGCCGACAACCCCTATTCGTGGACGTTGTGGGGTGTCGAGTGGCAGGCCGAGAAGGGCGGATACGACGTGCTGGTGCGGGCTGTCGACGGGACCGGCGCAGTGCAGACCAGCGAGCGCAGCCAGCCGCTCCCCGACGGCGCCACCGGCTACGACAAGGTCCACGTCGAAGTGAGCTGAGGTGAGCTGAGCTGGCTTGAGCGCGTCAGCGCCCGTAGGTTCCGGTGACGACGAGCTCCGACTCCCCCGCCTGGCGGCGCACGTTGCCGCCGAGTGCTGCCAGGCGGCCCGCCAGGTCCTCGTAGCCTCGATCGATGAAACCGACGCCGCTGATCTCGGAGCGCCCGTGCGCGGCCAGCGCGGCCACCACCAGCGCACCTCCGGCGCGGATGTCGGCGGCGTGCATGGAGGCACCGTGGAGAGGGCCGCCGTCAATTCGCAGGACGCGGCCGTCCAGATGCATGCGG
>CAYOXR010000271.1:0-7775 GCA_964407955.1 uncultured bacterium
GCGCCACGGCCGTTTCGACCTCGGTGTCGATCGCCACGCCGATCTCCGCGGCGAGCTTGCGGTTCCCGGCCCAGTAGCGGCCCCCGTCCAACCTCACGCGCACGCCCCTGCCCGGCAGCGCGTGCGTGTCGCTGGCAACGCGAATCGGCAGGTTCTCCTCCTCCGCCTCCAGCAGGATGCTCCGCGCCAGCGGGTGCTCGGAGGTCTGCTCCACGGCCGCGGCCAGGGCCAGCGCCTCGGTGTCGCTCACACCCACGCCGATGACGTCGGTGACGTGCATCTTGCCCTCTGTGAGGGTGCCGGTCTTGTCGAAGGCCATCACCTTGGTGGCGCCGAAGTCCTCCAGCGCCGCGCCGCCCTTGAACAGCACGCCCATGCGGGCGGCGGCGGCCAGCGCCGAGAGCACCGCGGCGGGGACGCTGATGACGATGGCGCAGGGGCTCGCCACCACCAGCAGGGTGGCGGCCTTGTAGAAGGCCTCCCAGCGCGGCAGCCCGATGAGCAGTAACACGCCCAGCCCCACCAGCGAACCGATCAGCACGAACACCGTGTAGCGCTGCCCGAACCAGGCGCTGAAGCGCTCGCTGGGCGCGCGCTGCGACTGCGCCTCGGTGACCAGCTCGATCATGCGCGCCAGCGTCGAGTGGCCGGCCTCGCGCGTGACCTCCACCTCGAGTGCGCCGTGGCCGTTCATCGAGCCCGCGAACACGTCGTCGCCGGCGGCCTTGTCGACCGGCACCGACTCGCCGGTGATGGGCGATTGGTCGACCGCGCTGGAGCCCTGCAGCACGCGGCCGTCGACGGGCATGCGCTCGCCCGGCCTCACCACCACGCGCTGGCCGGTGCGCACCGTGCCGACGTCGACCGTCTCCAGGCGGCCGTCGTCCTGCAGCACGTTGGCGGTGTCGGGCCGCAGCTTCATCAGCGACACCACGGCGCGCTTGGTGTTGCCCATGGCGTAGTCCTCGAGCGTGCCGGCGAGGCTGAACAGGAACAGCAGAATCGCGCCGTCGCGCACCTCGCCGACGGCGGCGGCCGCCAGGGCCGCGAGGACCATCAGCAGGTCGATGTCGAGGTGGCGCCTGCGCAGCTCCTTGAGCGCCTCCCAGCCGGCGGGCACGCCGCCCGCCAGGTAGGCCACGGCGAACAGCCCGTAGGTCACGGTCGTGGGCGCGTGGGAGAAGGTGGCGGTGACGCCCGCCAGCAGGCCACCGGCGGTGAGCGCCGTGAGCACGATGTTCACGCGCAACGCGGCGCGTTCCTCGCGCATCTCCTCCATCAGGCGTTGGGCGGATGAGGTCATCGCACCAGCTTAAATAGGAATCGTTCCTATTTCAACTACAAGGTTCGTGTTCGCGATTGTGTGTGGGCGCCGGTCTCGCTGCTCGGGTCTTCCCGCTCGCGGCCGCCGCGTCGGCGTCAGGCCCGGGCCGCGACGGACGTGCGATTGCCGACTCGCCAACTCGGGTTTTCTCCCTCCAGGACGGCCAGATGGCATCATTATGCGCCTATCCCCGGAGGACATGGGTCCTGACTTCACATCCGGTGGTAGCTTCAGGCAGGATGAGCCGCCTCGACCGCGCGCTGGGCATCCTGCTGCTGCTCAGCCAGGGCCGGACCTGGACGGCCGAGCGCCTCGCCGAACGCTTCGAGGTGTCGGTCCGCAGCATCTACCGCGACGTCGAGGCGCTGCAGGCGCTGGGCGTTCCGGTGGTGGCCGCACGCGGCGCCGGCGGCGGCTTCGGGCTGATGGAGGGCTTCGTGCTGCCCCCCGTCAACCTCACGCGCCAGGAGGCGGTGTCGCTGGTGCTGGGCGTGGCCATCCTGCGCAGCCTGCGCACGATGCCCTTCCGCGACGAGCTGGAGACGGCCGAGGGCAAGCTCCTGTCGGCGCTGCCGGGTCAGGTGCGGCGGGTGCTGGCGCGGGCGCGCGAGCTGATCGGCTTCGAGCACGTCGCCGCCGACATCTTCCACCGCGAGCTGGCGCCGGTGGAGGCGACCATCGAGGCGCAGGCGGTCGACGGCTTCCTGCACGCCATCCTGGACATGAACGCGCTGCGCCTCGGCTACGCCTCGCCCTACCGCGAGGGGCCCGAGGTGCTCGAGGTGGTGCCGCTGGGCCTGCTCTGGGACCGCGACCGCTGGTACCTGGTGGGCCGCGCGCGCGGCGACGCCTCGGAGCGCCTGTTCCGCGCCGACCGCGTCACCGACCTGGTGCCGCTGCGGCGCCTCGAGGAGCCGCCCGACTTCGACGTGCGCGCGCTCCTGGGTCGCACCTGGCTGGGCGACGCCATGCGCCGCTGGGCGCTGGGCTCCCAGACGCCGGTTCGCATCCGGGTGACGGCCGAGCAGGCCGAGCGGTTGCGCAAGGACTGGTACTACGCGCACGTGGTGTACGAGCCGGAGGCCGACGGCAGCGTCGCCCTCACCTTCTCGGAGGGCGACATGCGCGGGGTGTTCGAGTTCGTTCGCTGGCTGGGGCCCGATGCGGAGCTGCTCGAGCCGGCCGCCTGGCGCGACGCGCTGCGCGCCGAGCTGGAGGCCATGGCGCGGCGCTACGCCTAGCCGGTCGCCTGGCGCGTTCCCGACGCGCGTCCCCGACCGGCGTTCCCGACCGGCGTTCCCGATCCACGTCCCTGATCCGTGTTCCCGATCCGTGTTCCCGACCCGCGAGCCCAGGCGCTTGTGGCGAGCGACGCCGGACGACGCGCTCGGCGCGGGCCGCCAGGCCTTCGGCCGGGAGCCGCGCATCCCATCCCGGGATCGCCTGTGTATCATCGCGGGAGCGCCCGGGCGCCGGTCGTTCTCGCCGATCGTCGCCGCTTGACCCGCAGGCGCGGAAGGGGTCCGAGGCCGTGCCAGTCGATCACCTGGTGGCGTTCGCCGTTCTCGCGTTCGTGCTCATCGTGATACCCGGGCCGAGCGTGCTGTTCGTCGTGGGCCGCGCCCTGAGCGTGGGCCGGCGCGCGGCGCTGGCGACGGTGCTCGGCAATGCCGCCGGTGAGTACCTGCAGCTGGTGCTGCTGGCGTTCGGGCTCGGGCTCGTCGTGGAGCGCTCGCAGCTGGTCTTCGCCGTGGTCAAGTACGTGGGGGCCGCCTACCTGGTCTGGCTCGGCATCGAGGCGCTCCGCAAGCGCGGCGCCCGCGCGGAGGTGCTGGCCGTGCCTGCCGCTCCGGCGGGGCGCTGGAGGCCGGCTCGGGACGGTTTCATCGTCGGCGCGACCAACCCCAAGACCACCATCTTCTTCGCCGCCGTGCTGCCGCAGTTCGTGGACCCCGCCGCGGGTCCGGTGCCGGTGCAGATGCTGCTGCTGGGTCTGGTCTTCCTCGCCATCGCCGTGGTCTCGGACAGCGCCTGGGCGTTCGCCGCTGGAAGCGCTCGCCGGTGGCTGATGCGTTCACGTCGTTTGCGAGAGTCACTGAACGTCGCGGGCGGCCTCATCATGATCGGCCTGGCGGTCGAGCTCGCGTTCAGCAACCGCCACTAGCTGTCGGCAAGCCGACCGCGCGAGATCCGATGCCGCGCCGGGCGCACGGACTCGCTGTGGCTGCGCGACCCGGCCGTCCATTCAGTGCGCTCCGCGCCGCGAGACCACCAGCACCACGCTGGCTACGATGATGCCGGTTCCCAGCAGGGCGACGGGCGTCAGGCGCTCGCCCGCCAGGCCGGCGCCCAGCATCAGCGCGATGACGGGGTTGGCGTAGACGTACGACGTCATGAGCGAGGGCCGCACGCGCCGGTCGAGCAGGAACACGTAGGCGCTGAACGCCAGCAGCGAGCCGAAAACCACCAGGTAGGCCAGGGCCGCGATGCCGATCGCGCCGGGGGGCTGGGCGATGCGCTCGCCGCGCGCCAGCCCCAGCGCCAGCAGCACCAGCGCCGCCGCCCCCATCTGCACGGCGCTGCCCATGCCGCCTTCGGCGTGCGGCAGGCGCCGGCTGGCCGCCGATCCGAACGCCCACGACATCGGCCCCAGCAGGAGCAGCCAGAACGCCGTGCGGTCGCCGCCGAGCGCGCCGCCCCGGCCGAGCAGGGCCACGCCGGCGACGCCCAGCAGCATGGCCAGCACCTCTGTGACGCGCGGGCGCTCGCCCAGGAACGCCACGAAGAACGTGAGCCACAAGGGCATCGTCGCGACCATCACGGCGGCCAGGCCGGAGGGCGCCCCCAGGCTCTCGGCCGTCGCCACGCTGCCCAGGCCGCCGACGAGCAGGAGCAGGCCCACCGCCGCCGAGCCGAGCAGCTGCCGCCCACTCGGCCACGGCAGGCCGCGGGCCTTCAGCGCGGCGCCGAGCAGCAGCGACGCGGCGCCGAAACGCAAGGCCAGCATGAGGTCGGGCGGGAAGGCGGCGACCGCCAGCTTGATGGCGAGGTAGGTCGACCCCCACACCACGTACAGCGTTGCCAGGGCCAGCGCCACGCTCGCCATGGCGCCATTCTCGCCCAGTCGCAGTCCCGCCAACCACGCGGCGACCGGCCCGCCCCGCCCCGTGACGAGCGGCCGGGCCCGCCGCGTGAGGGCCGGGCCCGGCCGCTTCGCCTCGACGCCGCGCATCAGTCGGTGCACGTACAGGTGCCGGCGCGGCTGCCGCCGACCCTGAGGGCCTCGGCGGTTGCCGACCTGGCGTGGCCGGGCTGGGCGCCCCTGCGCCGCGCCTCGTCGGCGGCCCACCGCGCTTCGGCCGCTGCCCGGCGCGCGTCCGCCGCAGCCTCGCGCGCTTCGGCCGCTGCCCAGCGCGCTTCATCTGCCCGCTGCCTCGCCCCGGCGCCTGCCGGGCGCAACTGCGCGCGTGCCTGCCGAGCCTCGATGCGTGCCGCCCGCAACTCCCTGCGTGCCTGCCGCGCGAGCTTCGCCCTTGCCGTTTCGCTCTCGCGCGCCTGCTGGTTCACCCACATCATCTTCTCGTACATCAACATGCCGACTCTCTCTCCTCGGGCCGCGCAGCCCGACGTCTTCGCTTTCAGCCCTTCACCCGCGAGCCCTTCGCTTTCGGCCCCTTCACCTGCGGGCGCTTCACCTACGGACCCTTCACCTACGAACCCTTCACCTACGCGCACAGTCTAGAGAGCCTCACCTGACAGCGGTTTGTCAGGAATCGGAAGGCCCGCGGGGACGCGTTTCGGAGCCCTTGCGGAGGCCTGGAAAGGGACATACGCCATGCCCTTGTGCGCCTAGAATTATCGCGAGCCACGACGTGGGACCGTCCCGGCCCGGCGCGCGCAGGAGCGCACCCGCCGCGGTGCCGGACACGCCGCGTGCACGACGGCCGGCAGGCAGGAATGGGGGCGCCGCGAGCAAGCGCCGTCGACGGAGGTTCGCCATGCGGGTCGAGCGAAGAGCCGGTCGTCCGGTCGCCCTCATCGGGCTGACCGTGCTGTTTTTCGTGGAAGGCGTCGGCGCGCTCTTCGGCGGCATCCCGATGCTTGTGCATCCGCACGAGGGGCCGCTGGGAATGCCGCTCGACCTGCTGTCGGGCTCGCCCTTCGGCAGCTTCCTGATCCCGGGGCTGCTGCTCACGCTGGTGCTGGGCGTCTACCCGTTGCTGGCCGCCCTGCTGGTGTGGTGGCGGCCGAACTGGAAGGCGATGGCGCCACTCGAGCGGCTCACCGGCCGCCACTGGACGTGGAGCGTGGGCGTCACGGCGGGCCTGGCGATGATGATCTGGATCGCCGTGCAGGTCGCCATGCTGGAGATGCGCCACCCGTTGCAGGCGGTGATCGCTGCGATCGGCCTGGTGGTGGTGTCGGTGATCTTCATGCCGGGCGTGCGCCGCGACTACGCGCCCCTGGCCGAGCGGTCGCGGCGGCGCCGCTGAGAGTCGGCGCGACCTGACGGACTCGGCTTCGTTGCGAGAGAGACGCGTCGGCGCGCGGCCGGGACACGGCTCGGCGGTCGCGAATCCGAGGCCGCGGGCCCGGCCGGCATGTGCGGTGCCACGAGCGCGGCGTGACGGGTCCTTCATCACGGGTCCGACACCACGGGTCCAGCACCACGGGTCCAGCACCACGGGTCCAGCACCACGAGCCCAGCACCACGGGTCCAGCACCACGGGTCCAGCACCACGAGCCCTTACGGGCTGAGGGCGCGTTGGATATACATATTGACATCTATCGATACATAGATTAGCATCGATGTATGGCAACCGCCCGCCTCTCCGACAGCCTGAAGGCCCTTTCCGATCCGGTGCGGATCGCCATCGTCGAGTTCCTGCGTGCGCCGCAGGCCGACTGCTGCAGCCGCGGCGACGGCGTGTGCGCCTGCGATCTCGAGGGGGTGCTGGGTCTGTCGCAGCCCACCGTCAGCCACCACATGAAGGTGCTGGTCGAGGCGGGGTTCGTGCGCAGCGAGAAGCGCGGCCGCTGGGTCTACTACGAGCTGGTGCCCGGCGCCTTCGATGCGCTCGCCGGTGAGCTGCTCGCACTGCCGAGAGCCACGCCGATGCCGGCGTGAGCAGTCCGCCGCGGCGAAGGGCGCCGGGCCAGCGGCAGCAAGGATCGGACGGGCGCGAGCGGAACGAGCGGAAGGAGCGCCGGGCGCGCACCTGGGAGGAGTGACGGCGATGACCGATCTGCATGTGTGGTACCTGCTGAGACAACGCCTCGAGGAGCTCAGGCACGAAACGACCGCGCAGGGCCGGGCGATGCGCCTCCACGCGGTTCTGGCGGCAGACCGGGCGGCGGCGCGTCGCGAACCCGAGGGCCGAGCGCGCGCGCGCCGGGAACGGCGCGGCGGCCTCGCCGGTGGCGTCTGGCGCCTCGCGCGCCGCGGCCGGCGCGGTGCCGGGCGCAGTGTTGTGCCCAGTGCCGGGCCCAGTGTCCGGCGCAGCGCGCCTGTGATGCCCCAGGCGGCCTGCTGCTGCGACGGCGGCGCGTGCTGCGCCTCGGCCGCATGAGCCCCGAGGACGCGGCCACGCGAACGGTGCCGGATGCCGGTCAGGGGCAGCCGTGCTGCCCGCCGGCCGGCGAGCGCCCAGCCGCTTCCGATACCGGGCCGGCTTCAGCGTGCGGCTGCGCGCCGGCCGAGCGCCCGCAAGAGGAGCAGCGGTTGAACGACCGCCCAGGAGGCGACCGCCAGGCGCCCGACCGCGGCCCCGACGCCGGCCCCGACCCGGATGCCGGCCCCGACCCAGCCCTCCCCGAGCGCGTGCGCGCCTACTACACCGAGCATCTCGAGGCCGCCGGCGCCGCCGGCGCGGCCGGGGCGGCCCGCGCCGCGGACGCCGCCATCCCCAGCTTCGGCTGCGGCCAGCCCACGCTGCTGGCCGAGCTGCGTGCCGGCGAGAGCGTCCTGGACCTCGGCAGCGGGGCGGGCCTGGACGCCTTCCGCGCCGCCGAGGCGGTGGGGCCCGAGGGGAACGTGATCGGGGTCGACATGACGCCCGCCATGCTGGCGCGCGCCCGGGCCGGCGCGGCCAGGCTCGGCATGACCCGCGTGCGCTTCCTGGAGGGCACCATCGAGGCGCTGCCGGTGGCCGGCGCCAGCGTCGACGTCGTCATCTCCAACTGCGTCGTGAACCTCTCGCAGGACAAGGCGGCGGTCTTCGGCGAGGCCCTCCGCGTGCTGCGTCCCGGCGGCCGCCTGGCCATCAGCGACGTGCTGCGCAAGGGCGCGCGGACGTCGCCCGGCAGCGTCGAGGGCTGGTGCGCGTGCGTCGACGGCGCCGAGCCGCCGGAACGCTACCGCAGCCTGCTGCGGCGTGCCGGCTTCGTCGACGTCAGCGTCGACCCGCCGCCTGAGGCGGCGCCGGCAGGCGGCACCTACAGCGCCGCCGTG
>CAYOXR010000272.1:0-6528 GCA_964407955.1 uncultured bacterium
ATGACCTTCGCCATGCGTCCCATGCTTTTGGTGAGCTGACCGTCGACGATGGCCGAGTGCGGGTCGCCGACGATGTCACGCGACACGATGGGGTCTTCGGTGAAGCGGATCACGTTGGCTAGCCGGCCGGTCGCAGCCTTCTCGAGGGCGGCGTTGATCTCCTCGGCGGACGCCTCGCGCTTCAGGATCGCGGTCACGTCGGAGATCGATCCCGTGGGCGTGGGCACGCGTAGCGCCAGGCCGTCGAAGATGCCCTTGAACTGCGGCAGGACCTTGGCCACCGCCTTGGCTGCGCCCGTGCTGGTGGGCACGATGTTGGTCGCGGCGCTACGCCCGCGGCGCAGGTCCTTGTGGGGGGCGTCCTGCAGCATCTGGTCCTGCGTGTAGCTGTGGACGGTGGTCATCATCGCCTGCTCGACGCCGAAGGTCTCGTCGATCACCTTCATGACGGCCGCGAGCGAGTTGGTGGTGCACGAGGCGTTGGAGATCACGTCATGACGCGCCGGATCGTACTGATCCTCGTTGACGCCGATCATGATGTCGAAGTCGCTGTCGGATGACGGGGCGCTGATCAACACCTTTCGCGCCCCTGCCTTCAGATGGCCCGCAGCCTGCTCGCGCTTGCGGAAGATGCCGGTCGACTCGACCACGATGTCGACCCCGAGGGCCTTCCAGGGAAGCTCCTCGGGCTTGCGGATCTCGGTCGCCCGCACCTTCTTGCCGTCGACCACGAGGTTCTCGTCGTCGTAGCTCACGTCCCCGGCGAAGGGTCCGTAGTTGGAGTCGTACTTCAAGAGGTTCGCAAGCGTCTCGTTGTCGGTGAGATCGTTGACGAGCACGACGTTCAGGCCGCGCTGATGGGCAATCCTGAAGATCTGCCGCCCGATGCGCCCGAAGCCGTTGATGCCGATGTTCATGATTTCCTCCGAGATGCTGCTGTGTACGCACGAGGACCGACGACAACGGTCTCATGATACTCCCGCGATGCGTGGGGGCCGCAATTGGGCAAACGCCCCGGGCGCCGTCAAAGCTTGCGTAGTGCCAGTGCCAGGTGCTCCCCCTCGAGCGCATGCTCCTCGCGGTGGGCGGGCCCTGTGAGGTCGCCCGAACGAATCTCGCGCGCCAGCACCTCGCTCGCCAGCGCGTCCCGGTGCTCCTCGAGGGCCAGCGCCAGCGTGCCCTCGCCGGCGAGGGCCAGCTCGATGACGTCGGATACCTCCAGGCCCGCGTTCTTGCGGGCGTTCTGGACCAGCCTGATGACGTCGCGAGCGAGGCCCTCGCGCACCAGCTCGGGCGACAGCGTCGTGTTGAGGGCCGCCAGGTAGCCGCGCTCCTCGACGGCCGCGAACCCCTCGGGGCTGCGTGCGTCGAGAAGGACGTCGTCGGGCGCGAGCGTGATCTCGCTGCCCTCGACGTCGACCACGATGTCGCGGCCATCGCCGATGTCGGCCGCGACGGCGCGGCCGTCGAGCGCTTCGAGCGCGCGCCTGAGTGCCGGCACCCGGCGCCCGAGGCGAGGCCCGACCCTCGGCAGGTTCGGCTTCACCTGGTAGTCGAGGAACGCGTCGTGCACGTCGAGGTAGCGCACGCGCTTGACGTTGAGCTCGTCCTGGAGCTGTTCCTCGAGCGCCCGCACGCCGGCGAGCTCGTCGTCGGTCCGCAGCCTCACCAGCACCTCGGGGAGCGGCTGGCGGATCTTGATCCCCGAGGCCGCACGTGCCGCCCGGCCGAGCTCCACGACGCGCATCAGTGCACGCATGTCGCGTTCCAGCGACGCGTCCATCAGCGCCGCGTCGGCCGCCGGCCAGACGGCCAGGTGCACGGACTCTGGGGCCGACGCATCGTTCGAATGCACCAGGTTCTGGTAGATCTCCTCGGCGGTGAAGGGCGCCAGCGGGGCCATCAGCCCGGCCACGGTGCTCAGTGCGGCGTGGAGCGTAGCGTAGGCGGCGACCTTGTCCCGATCGGACTCGGACTTCCAGAAGCGACGCCGGCTACGGCGCACGTACCAGTTCGAGAGCTCGTCGACGACGAAGTCTCGGATCGCGCGGCTGGCGCTCGTCGGGTCATACGCCTCCAGCCTCGCCGTCACGTTCGCCACCAGGGCGTTGAGGCGCGACAACAGCCAGCGATCGACGGCGGGCCGTTCGGGCGGCGGAGGGGCGGCGTCCAGCCTGGGCCGGTCGAGGTTGGCGTAGAGCACGAAGAAGCCGTAGACGTTCCACAGCGTCAGGAAGAAGTCGCGCAGGGTCTCCTCGACGAGGGCGGGGCTGAAGCGCTTGGACGCCTCGGGGGGTGAGACGCTGTACAGGTACCAGCGCAGGGCGTCGGCGCCCGAGGTGTCGAGCACGCTCCAGGGGTCGACCACGTTGCCTTTGGACTTGGACATCTTCTCGCCGCGGTCGTCGAGGATGTGCCCCAGAACGATGACGTTGCGAAACGCCGAGCTGTCGGGGGCCAGCTCGGCGAGCGGGCCGGGAGGCCGTCCCGTGGCGGGATCGCCGCTGTCGGTGAGCAGCGTGGCCAGCGCATGCAGGCTGTAGAACCAGCCGCGCGTCTGATCCACCGCCTCGCAGATGTAGTCGGCCGGGAAGTTCTCGGCCAGCGCCCGCTGCACCTCGGGCGGGGAGGCGTCACCCTGGTAGTGCCACTGCGCGTACGGCATGGCGCCGGACTCGAACCACACGTCGACCGTGTACGGCACACGGCGAAAGGTCTTGCCGCGCTTCTCGAAGGTGACCTCGTCCACGAATGGACGGTGCAGGTCGAGCTCGGACAGGTCGCGGCCCGCGAGCTCGGAGAGCTCGCTGACGCTGCCCACGCAGTAGCGCTCCACGGCGTCGCCCTCCGCCTCGCCGTCGGCGCCGACGCTCTCCCAGATCGGAAGCGGCGCGCCCCAGAAGCGCTCCCGGCTGAGCGCCCAGTCCACGTTGTTCTCGAGCCACTTCCCGAAGCGGCCGGTGCGCACGTTGTCGGGGACCCAGTTCACCCTGTCGTTGTTGGCCAGTAGCCTGTCCTTCAGGGCGCTGGTGCGGATGTACCAGCTGCGCTTGGCGACGTTCATGAGCGGCGTGTCGTCCCGCCAGTTGAACGGGTACGCGTGCACGGTCGTGCCCTGGCGCCACATCAGGCCGCGTGCCGTCAGGTCGGCCGCGATGGCGGTGTCGGCGTCCTTGAACCACTCGCCGCTGTACGGACCGTCGCCGGGCGCCGCGTCGGGCGCCTTGACGGCGGGCAGGACGCGCCCCGTAAGGTCGACCGAGAACAGCGTCGGAAGGCCGTGACGGCGCCCCTGCTCGAGGTCGCCGTAGGCGGGCGCGAGGTGGACGATACCGCTGCCCTCGTCGAGCGTCACGATGTCGTCCACGACCACTCGGAAGCCAGTCGCCAGGTCCTCGTTGGGCGGCACCTCCGCCAGCAGCAGCGGTCGGTACGTGAGCCCCTCCAGCGTCCGTCCCGGAACCCGCGCGAGCTCACGGTGCGCCGCGTCGCCGAAGACGCTGTCCACGCGCTCGGCCGCCAGCCAGAACAGCTCCTTCGCAGCGTCCCCGGCGCCCGCTTGTGCCGGCGCCTCGACCAGCGCGTACTCGGCGTCCGCCGCCACCGCCAGGCCGGTGTTGGCTGCGAGGGTCCACGGGGTCGTGGTCCAGGCGAGGAAGTATACCGGCCGGGCATCGTCGGCTGGCAGGAGCCCGCGCTCGGTGAGAGGACCGCGCTCCGCCGGGAACTTCGGGAACACGGAAGGGTCCTCGACCTCCTCGTGATAGCCGAGCGCCACCTCGTGCGAGGCCAGCGTGGTGTTGCTGCTCGGGCTGTGCCAGGTGGTCTTGTAGTCCTCGACCAGGAGGCCGCGGTCCCACAACTGCTTGAGGACCCACCAGCAGGACTCGATGTAGTCGTTTGTGTAGGTGACGTAGGCATGCTCCAGGTCGAGCCAGAAGCCGATGCGCTCGGTCATGGCGTTCCAGTCCCGGATGTTGCTGAACACGTCCTCCCGGCACATGCGGTTGAAGCGGTCGATGCCGAAGTCCTCGATCTGCTGCTTGTTGGTGAATCCGAGGCGCTTCTCGATGGCGATCTCCACGGGCAGGCCGTGCGTGTCCCAGCCCCCCTTGCGGCCCACGCGGTACCCCTGCATGGTCTTGAAGCGGGGGAAGAGGTCCTTGAACGCGCGGCTGATGACGTGGTGCACGCCGGGCTTGCCGTTGGCCGTGGGGGGCCCCTCGTAGAATACGTAACGCCCGCGGGGCGCCGGCTTCTCCAGGGTCTTGCGGAAGATCCCGCGCTCGCGCCAGAACGCCATGATGCGCTCCTCGAGCTCAGGGAATCGGATGCCCTGCGGAACCTCACGAAACACGGTCGACCTCGCTCTCCGGGGGCCAAAGAGAACGCGCCCCACTCGCAACCTGCGTTGGGGCGCGACGTGGCTCGCGCGGTACCACCCAACTTCTCGGATCGCCTCTCAGGGATCCGACTCGGCGGCCGCCCCGCTCACGGGAGGCGGGAGAGCCCGGCGCCGTATCGCCGCGCCTACGCGGCCCCGTCTACTGCCGCCGAGTGCACCCGGCGGGTTCGGGGAGCGGCTCGGGGAGGATCTTCCGCCGCCACGTCCTACCGGGCTCGCACCGTCCCCGGCTCGCTGGAGGTCGTGCTCCGCGACGTACTCGTTCCCGTCAACGCCTCGGGCGCACGCGCCGCGCGCGCCCGCCGTCACCCGGCTTCAGCCTGCCCGTGGGCGACGGTCCGCCGCCGCTTTACAACCGCATCTGGCGGCGCATATACTAAAACCTAGCAGCAGCCCGAGACAACGTCAATACGCCGCTGCGTAATCCTCGCACAACCTGCTCGTGCGTCTTCGAGGTGCGCGCATGCTCCACGGACGCACGGCGTGCGATCCCGCCCAGTGGCGGACAACGAGTGTTTCCGTGAGCCATTTCAACGTTTGCACGAGATCTCGAGGCCAGCAGGCAATCCTCGCCGAGGCGGGGCGGGACCGAGCACACGGAACGGAGATTGGATGAGCCCCAGAAGCGACAAGACATCGAACGACAGCGGGCCCCCCGAGCCGGCCGAAGCCGAAACGCTGAAGCCGCGCCGGCGGGGCCGTCCCAAGAAGGAGCCGAAGGCGGCCTCGAGCGGCGCCGCGGAGGACGGTGACGCGTCCGCGCAGGACGGGGGCGCTGAGGCGAGCGGCGGCGCGGACGCGGGCGCCGAGCCCGTCTCGGGTGACGGCCGCCCGCGCGAGCGGGGCTCGCGTGCGACGCGCGGCGTGGACGACGAGGTGTCAGCCGACGGCGCCGGGGCTGCCGGCACGGACGCGTCAGGCACGTCCGAGCAGCCCGATGCCGGCAAGTCGGAACGCGCGCGTGCCGGCCGTGGCAAGGGCGGGGGCCGCAACGGCAAGAGCAAAGACAATCACGATCGGCAGTCCGCTGCGACGAGCACCGACGCAGGCGAGGAGGGCCAGGAGTCCGAGACCGAGGAGCGCAGCCGATCCGGCCGGGGCGGCCGTAACCGCCGCGGCAAGGGCGGCGGGCGCAAGGGGGGGCTGAACTTCCGCGAGCTGCAGTCGAAGATCGTCCCCGAACTTCATCTGCTGGCCAAAGAGGTGGGGCTCGACGACTACCGCCAGATGAGCAAGGACGATCTGGCGCTGGCCATCCTGGAGCGGTCAGCCGAGAGCGAGGGCTTGAAGCTTGTCCAGGGCTACCTGGAGATCTCGTCCGACGGCTACGGCTTCCTGCAGGAATCGCTGCTGCAGCTCAGCTCGCGCAGCGTCATCGTGTCGGCCGGGTTGATCAAACAGTTCAAGCTCCGTACCGGGGACTACATCCTCGGCAAGGCGCGTCGCCCACGTGACAACGAGCGCTACGGCACCCTCATTCGCGTGGAAGCCGTCAACGGCGTCGACCCGTTCCATGCCGCCAAGCGGCCTCGTTTCGATGACCTGGTACCGACCTTCCCGGAGCAGCGCATCAAGCTGGAGACTGCGCAGAACGAGCTCTCGGCGAGGGTCATCGACCTGCTGGCGCCGATCGGCAGGGGACAGCGCGGCCTCATCGTGGCGCCGCCCAAGGCCGGCAAGACCACGCTCTTGAAGAAGATCGCGAACTCCGTGGTCACCAACGAGGACGACATCAAGGTCATCGTGCTGCTGGTGGATGAGCGCCCCGAGGAGGTCACCGACTTCCGCGAGTCGGTGAACGGCGTCGAGGTCATCGCCAGCACCTTCGACGAGCCGCCCTCGAACCACATCCGGGTGGCCGAGTTCGTGCACGAGCGCGCCCGCCGCATCGTGGAAGAGGGCGGGCACGTGATGATCCTGCTCGACTCCATCACCCGTCTTGCGCGCGCCAACAACCTCGTGACGCCGGCGACCGGGCGCACCCTGTCGGGCGGACTGGATTCCAATGCCTTGCACTGGCCCAAGCGCTTCCTGGGCGCGGCCCGGAACATCCGCGGCGGCGGCAGTCTGAGCATCCTGGCCACCGCCCTGGTCGAGACGGGATCGCGCATGGACGACGTCAT
>CAYOXR010000273.1:0-3967 GCA_964407955.1 uncultured bacterium
GCTCCTCGAGCTCGAGGTCGCCGGGGTAGTCCGGCTGCTCGTCCAGCCCGATGGTGTTGATGTAGGGCGTGGTCGCCATGTAGGGGATCGGCACACCGTGCTTGTAGGCGTGCTGCTCGAGCTGCTCCAGGATGGACCTGACGCGCTCCGGGCCGCCGCTGGCCAGCACGTAGTCCAGCGACTCAAGCCACTCGCGAAGCTCGGTCTCGTTGAGCTGGCGCAGCTCGTCCGGCTCGAGTTGCGACCGGTCGAGATTCAACAATTCGTCCAGTACATCGCTCATCGTCGTTGTGTCCTCTCCGGGCGGCGCCCAGCGCAAGGCGCCTGGAGCAGCGAGGCGCGCCGGCGAATGCCGGCGCCCTGATCACGGTCTAACATTGTACGCCTGCCCTCCCGCAGCACCGAACCGGCAGGCTACGCCGCACCGGCCCGGCCACCCCGCCGCTGCGCGGTCGCTACGGCCAGCGCCTGACCAGCCACGCCAGGCCATTGAGAAGCAGCGTTCCGACCAGGCTCACGACGATCATCGATGCGACCGGGATGAACACGACGCCGTGCCGGGTCTCGATGCGCACGTCACCGGGGAGATGGCCGAACCAGCCGAACGCGCGCGGTAGCCACGCCCACAGCACGCCGACCACTACCAGGAGCAACCCCAGGGCGATCAGGAACCTGGACATGCGGCATGCACCCTTCGTCCGCGGCTCACAACCTGCGCAGGATGCCGCGCACCACGCGCTTGGCGCGTGCGGCCGCCAGCGGCGTGAACGTGCGGAAGTCGGCGTGGGCCGCGTGATCCGCGGTATCGCTGATGCAGCGGATGATGACGTAGGGCACGCCCCACTTGGCGCACACCTGGGCCACCGCCGCGCCCTCCATCTCGGCGCAGGCGGCGCCGAAGCGCTCGCGCAGCTCGCGCACGCGTCCGCCGTCGGCGATGAACTGGTCGCCGGAGGCCACGCGGCCGCTCACCACCTGCACGTCCTCGAGCTCGGCGGCCGCGCTCAACGCCAGCTCGCGCAGCCGCTCGTCGGCAGGCCACGCCAGCGGCTCGCCCGGCACCTCGCCCAGGCGGTAGCCCAGCGGCGTGACGTCGACATCGTGCTGTATCGCGTCTGTCGACACGACCAGGTCACCGACCCGCAACCCCTCGCGCACGGCGCCCGCTACCCCGGTGAAGATCAGCCGGGCAACGCCGCGCGCGAGCAACGCCTGCGCCAGCGCGCCGGCGTTCACCTTGCCGATGCCGCAGTGCGCCAGCAACACCGGCCGCCCCTCCAGTCGACCGTGCGTGACGGCGAACGGCCCCAGCTCCTCGCGCCTGCCATCCTCCACGTCCGCGAGCAGCGCCTCCAGCTCCTCGTGCATCGCCCCGACGAGCGCGCTGGGTCCGGCCGACCCACCGCCCGGCACCGACCGCTCCCTAGCCCGGGGCGTTGTAGAACACCAGCCGGCCGAGGAAGGCGCCGGCGATCACACCCGGAAGGGCCAGGCCCATCATCAGCCAGTCCATGCCCAGCGCCGGCTGCAGCAGTCTGGCGGCGCTCACGCCCACCACCAGCAGCACCCCCGAGACCAGCGTCATGACCAGCGCGCGGCCCGCGCCGCGCCGCTCCAGATAGAGCTCCGAGAAGTAGCCGAACAGCACGAAGAAGCCCGCACCGGTGACGCTGTTGAGCGTGGTCGCATCCTTCACGGGCACGGCCGCCTGCAGCACGATGAAGAACACGGTGGCGAGCATCAGGACGCCCGAGAAGCGGCCGGGGAGGCGCTTGCGCTGCTCCGCTGTGGTCGGCTTGTGCGCTGGTCCGGCCCCGCCCGCACCGGCGCGCTCCGTGCGCGCCTGAGTCCGGCGCCGTCGTAGGTTGCCCGCCCGGGCGCGGCGCGCGGCCCGCTTGCGCTGCTTGTCCTTGGCCGCCTTGCGGTCCTGCTTGGCCTGCTCGCGCCGGATCTGTCTGTTCATCATGAGGCACAGCATAGCCGCCAGCACGCCGAGCGTCGCCGCGCCCATGGAGCCGAGACCCAAGCGCCGTGCTAGCCTCGCCGCATCTCCATGGACGACGCGCTGCTCCACGCCATCGCGGGGCGCTTCGGCACCCCGACGTACGTTTACGACCTCGACCTGATCACCAGGCGGCGGCGCGAGCTCGGGCGCCTCCTGCCACGTGCCGCGCTGCGCTATGCCGCCAAGGCGAATCCGAACGGGGCCGTGCTACGCCACCTCGCGGCGCTCGGCGCCGGCGCCGAGGTCATCACCCTGGGCGAGCTCGAGCGCGCGTTGCGCGCCGGCGTGGAGCCACCCGACATCCTGGTCGGCGGTCCCCGGCAGGACACCGAGCTGGTGGCACGCTCGAGCGAGGCTGGCGTCGGGCTGGCCAGCCTGGACTCCCCGGACCAGTGGCGCATCTGGCGGGATCACGCCGGCGACGTGCAGATGCTCGTGCGCGTCAACCCTGGGCTGGACCCGCGTACGCACGAGCACCTCGCGACCGGCGCCGCCACCTCGAAGTTCGGGTTGCCGCCCGCAGCGGCCCTCGAACTCGGCCGTGAGGTCGCCGATGCCGGCCTGCTCGCCGGCTTCCACGTCCACGCCGGCTCGATGATCCGCGACCTGGCTGTGTACGACGCCATCCTCGACGTGCTCGCGCCTCTGTACGACGCCCTGCCGGGACGTCCCCTGGTCGATCTCGGTGGCGGCTTCGCCGTGCCCGACTTCCCACTCGAGGCCTTCGCCCGCCGTGCGCAACGGCTCGCGGCGCAGCTCGGCGCCCGGCTGCTCCTCGAACCCGGGCGGTTCCTGGTGGCGGAGTCCGGCGTCTTGCTCACGCGCGTGCTCCACGTCAAGCGCGATGGCCCGACGCGTCACGTGGTGGCCGATGCCGGCATGGCGGAGCTGCTGCGCCCTGCCCTCTACGGTGCGGTGCATCCCATCCGCGTCGTGTCTTCAGGCGCCGCGGCGGCTGTCGCCAGCGGGCCGGAGGACACGCTCGACATCGACGGGCCGCTGTGTGAGAACGCCGACCGGCTCGGCCGCGACCGGCGCCTCCCGGCCGTCGCGGCCGGCACCCTGCTGGCCGTCGACGAAGCAGGCGCCTACGGCTTCGCCATGGCGTCCAACTACGCCTCCAGCCCCCGGCCGGCCGAGGTGGCGGTCGAGGCCGGCGTGGCCCGGCTGGTGCGGCGCCGCGAGAGCGTGGCCGACCTCTGGCGGCTCGAAATCGAGCCGCCGCCATGACCGTGCAGGCCGGTGCAGCCGACACCGCCCAGCGCAGCGCCGGTTGCTAGACTGCTTCATGGAAAGCCTACACGACGTTCAGCGACGTTTTCTTGCCGATACCTGGCACGAGGCGGGGTCGGTGTTCGCGGTCAAGAGCCCGGCGACGGGCGAGGTGCTGGCGGAGGTGGCCGATTGCGGCGCGGTGGAGGCGGGCCTGGCGGCCGATGCAGCGTGGCGGGCGTTCGAGTCGTGGCGGGCGGTCAGCGCGTTCGAGCGCTCGGAGGTGCTGTTTCGCTGGTTCGAGCTGATCATGGCGAACGAGGAGCGGCTGGCACGCAGCATGAGCCGGGAGATGGGCAAGCCGATCCGCGAGGCGCGCGGCGAGGTGGCGTACGCGGCGGGCTTCGTGCGCTGGTACGCCGAGGAAGCCAAACGCGTCTACGGTGAGACGTTCCCGTCTCACGTGGCGGGCAAGCGGCTGATGGCGATCCGCCAGCCGGTGGGTCCGGTGTTCGGCGTCACGCCCTGGAACTTCCCACTGGCGATGGTGACGCGCAAGGCCGCGCCGGCGCTGGCGGCGGGCTGCACGTTCATCCTCAAACCCGCCGAGCAGAGCCCGCTGTCGGCGCTGCTGCTGGCGGAGCTGTGGCTGGAGGCGGGCGGCCCGGAGGGCACCCTGCAAGTGCTGCCGGCGCTCGACCCGGTGCCCGTGTCCGACGCGCTGATGAGCGATCCGCGCATCCGCAAGCT
>CAYOXR010000274.1:0-1649 GCA_964407955.1 uncultured bacterium
AACACCAGCAGGTCCGCGTCCTCGTGGTACGCCTTGGAGACCAGCTCGTTGAGCTTGCCGCGGCCGATCACCGTCTTGTGGTCGGCGTGGCTGCGCTGCTGGAGGCTGCTCCAGGCCACCGTCCCGCCGGCGCTGCGGACCAACTCCGCCAGCTCCTCCAGCCGCGACTCGGCCTCCAGCAGCCCTTCGCCCGACTCCAGCCCCACCAGCACGGCGCGCTCGGCGCTGCTGCGCGCGACCTCGCGGGCGCGTACCTGGCGGGCCATCTCCTCTTCGAGCGCCCGCAGGCGCTCGCCGAAGTCGATGCGCTCGAGCTCGGGAACGGTCATCGGCGGTTCGAGGATCCAGTCCTCCTCCTCGCTGGTCGGGGGCGCGACCTGCGCCATGTGCGCCCGCCCCGGTAGCCCGTCGCTCTTCGCCTCCACCGCCACGATGGCGTCCAGGCGGTTGAGGAACAAGGTGGTCAGGTCATCGCCGCTCAGCCCCGTGGCCTTGAGATGGGTATGAACCAGCCGCAGCCCGTACAGGCGCGACGTGGCTTCGCCGGCGAGGGCGGGCAGCGGTGTGTCCGCGGCGTCACCGACGGCCACTGTCACCACACGCCCGCGCCGGTCGATGAGCAGGCTGACACCACGCCCGAGGTCGAGGCTCAGCGCGCTCAGGGCGCGGGCCAGGTCGTTGGTGAGCGCGACCCGCGGCGGCACGCGCCGCCGGTAGAGGTTGCCGAGACGCTTGACCTGGCCGACCTTGAGACCGGAGAGCTTGCCGTGGACCTTGTCTATGTGGGATGCTCCCTTCGCCGTCCTTCGAGCTGGCACCGTGGGCGCGCTGCCGACAGCATCGCCGGTCGGCGCTCACACATCCGCCGGACGCCTGCCGGCCAGGGTTTTCGGGGGCAACGGTCGCGCAATGCCGCGTCGGCGGGGATCAGTGGGGGCACCCGCCTACGGGGGAGGTCGAGGATTCAGCTATCACTACAGGCATTCTAGCGCATCGTCGAGCGCGCTCCGCACGGGCGCCGTCGCCGGCCCGGGCGCGGGCTGCGGTGCCGGCGGTGACGTGCTAGGCTCCTCGCGATGGGGTCGCGACGGTGGTGGCCGGTCGCAGCAGCGCTGCTCGCCCAGTTGGCGCTGGCGGGTTCGACGGCCGGGCCCGTGGCAGGGATGCGGTTCGGTGGTGTGGCCTACGCTCCGGCCGCCGCTCTCGCCCGCGCGTTGGGGGACATCCTGGTACCCGGGCAGGGGAGCCTCACGTGGCGTTCCGCCAGGGGGACGCTGACCGTCTTCGACGGTTCGCCGGATGCCCTGTGGCAGCCTGTCGGCGACGCCTCGGCCCACACGCTCGGTCTCTCCGCGCCGGCCATGGAGCGCTCAGGCAGCTGGTGGCTTCCGCTGGACGCACTCGACACGCTCGGCGTCGCGGTGAGCGGCAACGAGCTCACGCTTCCCGGCGGCTCGCGGCTCGAGCTGGTGTTGCCGCCGCTCCCCGCCAGCGGCGGCGAGGGGCGTGCTCAGGTGGACGATCTCGGACACGGCGTGCCCGCTTTGCGCTTGTTCGCGTCCGGCGAGGTGTCGGCGATGCTGACCGATCTCGACATGCTGGCGCTCGTGGACCCGGCCCAGCGCGCGGACATCGATGCCACCTTGCAG
>CAYOXR010000275.1:0-7686 GCA_964407955.1 uncultured bacterium
AAGGAGGAGTTCTTCAACTGGGAGAACGTCTTCCTGGCGCGCGGCATGGCCACGCTCTCGCTCGACGGTCCCGGCCAGGGCGAGACCGGCTACCACACCCACATCGAGCCCGCGTACGAGGTGGGTCCGGCGGCCGTGCTCGACCACCTCGCCGACCGCCGCGACCTCGATCTGGACCGCGTGGGCGTGGTGGGGGTGTCGCTTGGCGGCTACTACGCGCCGCGCACCGCAGCCTTCGAGCCGCGCGTGAAGGCCGCGTGTGCCATCGGCGGGCCCTACGACTTCGGCGAGTTCTTCGCCGAGCGCCCGACCATCTCGCGCGAGACGTTCCTGCACCACTCGGGAGCCGCCAACCTGGAGGAGGCGCAGACGATCGCCAGCCGTTTGAGTCTTTCCGGCGTGCTCGACAAGGTCGTGCAGCCGTTCCTGGTCATCTTCGGCAAGCTGGACCGCCTGGTCCCGTACCAGCAGGCGGAGCGCGTGGCGGCGGAGGCGCCGCACGCCGAGCTGGTGATGTACCCGGACGGCAACCACGTGTGCAACAACCTTCCCTACAAGTACCGGCCGCTGGCCGGCGATTGGATGGCGGAGCGCCTCGCCGATGGTCGATAGCTTCAGCGACCGGGAGATGGCGCGGCGCTGGCAGGCGGCCCGGGCCCTGATGGACGAGCGCGGCCTCGACGCGCTGCTCCTCTTCGGGAACTCCGGCGTCAACCGCCACAACGAGGCCAACGTGTTCTGGCTCTCCAACCACCTCGACCTTCACCACTGCTACCTGCTGGCGCCGCGTGAGGAAGGCTTGCGGCCCGCCCTCTTCACGGGGCTGACCAATCACGTACCCAACGCGCGCCAGGTGAGCGGCCTGCCCTTCATCGCGTGGGGCGGGTACGATCCGGCGACCACCGTCGCCGAGCGCATGCGCGCACAGGGCCTGGAGCGTTCGCGCATCGGGCTGGTGGGCGTCAACGCCACCTTCGGCATGGGCATGCCCTACCAGCACCTGTCGACGCTGCGCGGCGCGCTGCCGATGCTCCAGACCGTCGACGTGACCCGCGACTTCGCGGCGCTGCGCGCCGTGAAGTCCGACGAGGAGATCGCCTGGCTCAGGCGCGCCGCCGAGCTGACCGACCGCACCATCCATGCCTTGCAGAGCCAGGTGCGCCCGGGCATGCCGGAGTACGCCCTGTTGGCCGTCATCGAGGGCGCCTACCGCGCCGACGGTGGGCAGCCGCACATCGCCTTCCTGCGCTCGATGCCGATGGACGCGCCAAACGGCTGCCTGCCGGCACAGAATCCGTCGGACCGGCGTATCCAGGAGGGCGACGTCATCATCACCGAGATCAGCGCCTCGCACTGGGGTTACTCGGGCCAGATCCACCGCCCGGTGTTCGTGGGTCGCGAGCCTACGCCCGCCTGGCAGCACCTGTTCGACACCGCGCTGGAGGCGTACCGGCGCATCGCCGCGGCCATGACGCCGGGCGCCAGCGAGGCCGACGTCATCCGCGCTGGCGCGGTCATCGGCGAGCGCGGCTACGCCATCTACGACGATCTGGTACACGGCTACGGCGTCGACATCCACCCGCCCGTCGTCGACCGCTCGTGCGTGCGCTACTGGGGCCCGGAGGCCGTGGAGGCGCCGCCGGCAGGTCGCACCTTCGAGCGCAACATGGCCATCGTCATCCAGCCCAATCCGGTCACCCGCGACGAGCGCATGGGCCTGCAGCTCGGAGCGCTCACCGTGGTGACGGATGCCGGCGCGGAGTCCTTGCACCGGGTCCCGTTCGAACCGGTGATCGCGGCGGCGGCATGAGCGCCGGCGGCTGTCGTTCAGGCCCGGCCCGGCGGCGGCCCGAGGCGGCGAGCGCCTCGGCCGCACATGAGCCACGCGGAGCGCCGTGAGCACTGCCGGCGACGCGAGCGCCGCCCCGGCCCCGGCGCGGCGGCTGGGCCTGGGCCTGGTGGGTTTGGGACGCTGGGGCATGCGCCTGGGCGCCGCCGCCGGCCGCGCCGCGGGCGTACACCTCGTCGGTTGCTTCGCGCGGAACGCCGGCGCACGCCAGGCGGCGGCCGCGACCCTGGGGTGCCGGGCGGCGGAGGGCTTCGAGGCCATGCTGGAGGACCCCGATGTCGAGGCGGTGGTCTTGGCCACCCCCAACCCCACGCACGAGGCGCTGGCCGTTGCGGCGGCCGCCCACGGCAAGCACGTCTTCGTCGAGAAGCCCATCGCCACCGAGGTGGCCGCGGCCGGGCGCATGGCCGATGCCTGCACGGCGGCCGGCGTAACGTTGCAGGTCGGTCACTGCTTCCGGCGGCTGGGCGCCTCGCGCGCCGCCGCGGCGCTCGTGGCGCAGGGCGCACTCGGGGCGGTGGTGCTGGCGGAGGCCAACTTCTCGCTGCCGGGCGCGTTCGCCCCGGGGAACTGGCGCGCCAGCCGCGACACGCTCGCAGGCGGCCCGCTCATCCAGCTCGGCGTCCATCATGCCGACACGTTGCTCGCCTGGCTCGGCCCGGCGGTGCGCGTGAGCGGCGCACTGGCGCACCTGGCTGCTGACGTCGACATCGACGACGTCACGGTGGCGGTGCTGGAGCACGTCGGCGGGGCGCGCTCGGTGATCGCGTGCAGCTATGTCTCGCCCAAGACCTACCGCCTGCGCCTGTACGGCACCGAAGCCAACCTGGAGCTTCGCACCGATATGCGGCTGTGGCCGAACGCCGAGCGAATGGACGCCGGCACCACGCTCACCCTGGAGGACGCCGGGGGGACGCGGGCGGTGCCCTTCGAGCCGGTGGACATGCTTGTCGAGGAGCTGGACGCGTTCGCGCGCTGCGCGCGCAGCGGCGAGCGGCCGGAGACGGGGGAGGCCGAAGGGACCGCAGCGCTGCAGGTGGTGCTGGGTGCCATCGCGTCGTCGCAGGAAGGGGGACGGGCACAGCCGCTGACGGCGGGTGTGCCTGCCCGGACCACACACGCGGACACCGGCCGGGTCTAGGCTGGCAGGGAAGGAGAGAGTCATGGACAAGCAACGCATCAGCTACGTGAACGTGGAGACGCTCACGGACCCCGACATGCTGGCGGAGCTGCAGCGCTGTGCCCGCGAAGGCACGCCGCGGCCCGAGAGCTCGGCGGTGCGCGCGCACGTGCCGGCCGTGTTCTGGTCGTTCGCGAACAGCTGGCGCGACGTGTTCGTCGGCGGCGTGTGCGAGCACGCCATCAAGGAGTTGTGCCGAGTCTACGTGTCGCGCTCGGTGAAGTGCGAGTACTGCGGCAACCAGCGCTCCATGGCGGCGGCCCGAACCGGGCTCGCCGAGGAGGACTACCGTGCCCTGATGGATTTCGAGAGCTCGGAGCGCTACGACGAGCGCCAGAAGGCGGCGCTGTCGCTGGCGCAGGCCATGGCCTGGCACAGCGACCTCACCGACGCCGACTGGGAGCGGCTCCACCGGAACTTCAGCGAGCCCGAGCTGGTCGAGCTCGGTTACTTCATCGGCCTCACGCTCGGGCAGCAGAGCTTCCTGCGCCTGCTCGACATCGGCCACCACGAGGTCCTCGACCTGGGCGACGCGTCGCTGGCGCCCGGCTTCGAGACCAAGGAGGCGATGGCCGAGACGGTGGCGCAGGAAGACTACTGGGCGCGGAAGTAGTCGGCCCGCCGACGTACGACCACGTAGCGTTCCCGCTCGTCGACGGGCTCGAAGCCTCGCGCGTCGTACATCGAGCGCGGACCCCGGAACTGGCTGGCATCGCCGCCGTCGGGTGCCTTGGAGGGATACGCTTCGATCCAGGACGCACCGCGGCCGGCGGCGTCCGCGACAACACGATCCAGCAGAGCTGCAGCGATCCCGTGGCGCCGGAACGGCGGCGCCACCACGAAGCACGACACACCGATGATCGTCTGCGGATCGGGGCCGCCTCGCTCGACATCACCGTAGAGCCGATAGCCCGATCGAAGGGACGCGTTGACCCAGCCTGCCGGCTTCATGTCGACGTACGCCAGGTAGCCATGGCTCGTGCCGTTCCGGAGCAGCTCGACAGTCAGTGACCGCTTCTCACGCCAGGAGCGCTCGGGCCGTTCGGGCGTCGCAGGCTCATGAGGTTCGAGGCAGTAGCACGACGCCCAGCCGGGATTGCCTGCGAAAGCGTCGCGATCGAAGAAGCGCAGCCAGTCGTCGATCCGATCGTCGGTTACCGGGTGCACGGCGACGTCGCCGATGATGGGTCGGCGCTCGATGTCATCGCTGATTCGCTCGGTCGCCTCGCCGTAGTTGCGGGCATGGTTCCGGATCGACTCGTCCGGGTAGGGCCACTCGTGGTTCTCCCGCGCGTGGCTCAGGAACGCCGCCGCAACCGCATCCGCGCCGTCGGCTTCGACGGTGGCGCCGCACTCGAAGCACTTGACCTTCACCGTGAACCCCCGCCGGCGCGCCCGACCTAGCCCGCGGGCGTTCGCCGAGCTCTCGTCCGTTCGGTCTCAGTCTACGCCGCGGCTCCCGACGCACCGTGAGCCCTACTCCGGCAGCGCCATCTGGATCGCCTTGACGCGGCTGAAGCTGCGCATGGCTTCCAGGAAGTCCTTCTTGCGCCCGACACCGCTGCGCTTGTAGCCGCCGAAGGGCAGGCCGAGCTCGCCGGTGTTGACGCGGTTCACCGACACCACGCCGGCCTCGATGCGGGTCGCCATGCGGTGCGCGATGGCCAGGTCGCGGGTCCACACGCCGGCGGTGAGCCCGAAGTCGACGGCGTTGGCGATGCTCACCGCTTCGTCCTCGTCCTTGAAGGGGATGACGCCGGCGACCGGTCCGAACACCTCTTCAGTCATGATCTCGGCGTCCGGAGCCGCCTCGGTGATCACGGTGGGGGGGATCCAGAAGCCGCCCTTCAGGCGGCCGGCCGTGGGCACCTCGGCGCGCGCGGGCACGCGGGCGCCCGCCGCAGTCGCCCGCTCGAGCGCACCCTGCACCTTCTCCTGCTGACGCTTGGTGACCATCGGCCCGACGGTCGCGCGCTCGTCGAAGCCTTCTCCCACGACCATGCCGGCCACGGCCGAGGTGAAGCGCTCCATGAACGCCGCGTACACGGACTCGTGGACGAGCACGCGTTCGCTTCCCGAGCACGCCTGTCCGCTGTTGAAGTAGGCGCTGCGCAGCATGCCCGCCACCGCCTTGTCGACATCGGCGTCGGGGAAGATCACCGAGGCGTTCTTGCCGCCGAGCTCCATCATGCTCGGCAGGATGCGCTTGGCGGCCTCGGTCAGGATCTTCTCCCCGGTGCGGTCGGACCCGGTGAAGGCGATGAAGTCGATGCCGGGGTGCGCCACCAGCTGCACGCCGGTCTCCACGCCGCCGGTGACCACGTTGAGGACGCCGGCGGCAGCACGTCCGCCGCCAGCTCGGCGATGCGCAGCGAGGACAGCGGCGTCTCCGGAGCAGGCTTGAGCACCACGGTGTTGCCGGTGGCCAGCGCCAGGGCCGAGAAGTCCGCGGTGTGCATCGGCGGCCAGTTCCAGGGGATGATCACGGCGACCACGCCGTAGGGCTCGTAGACGATCTTGCGCATCTCGTCCGGGGCGTCGAGCACGGTGTGACCATAGAACTTGTCGCTGGCGCCGGCGTAGAAGCGGAAGGTGCGCTCGGCGTTGGTGACGTCGCGCGCCGACTGGACGCGCGGCTTGCCGTTCTCCCAGGTCTCGAGGTCGACGAGCTCGTCGAAGTGCGCGCGAATGCGGCGCGCGATCTCGTAGAGCATCTCGCCGCGCTTCTCGGGCAGCGTCCAGCGCCAGCTCGCGAAGGCGCCCTCGGCGGCTGCCACCGCGTCCGCCACGTCCGACTCGCTCGCCGACGGCGCCTGCCCGAGCACCTCGCCGGTGGCCGGGTTCATGACCTCGAGGGGGGCGCCGGCGCTCCCCGGCACCAGCTCGCCGCCGATCAGCATCTTCCAGCTGGCGTGGTCCTTGAACGGGTGGTAGGCCATGCTAGCGTCTCCTCGTCGCGCTCGGTCGGGAGCGGGTCACGGCAGCGCCGCGCCCGCCCGCTGCCGGAAGGCTCGTCGGTGTCGGTGGCGAGTTGGCGATTATGCAAGTGCATGCACGAAATGCATTGTAATGCAATCTGGGCGTCGATCATGGCGAGCCGGAACGCCGCGAAGCTAGCACGCCCGCCTCCCCCCTGTCAAGGAATGTGCCGCCCCCGCCGCGTTTGACAGCGACCGCCGGTTGTGGTAGCTTGACGGTCGCCCACAACCTGATTCCGCCTCGCTCGCCGCACCGTTCTGCCGGCATTGGAAGCCCTCTCGGCGCGGGGCCAACAGGTACGGTTCCAGGAGGCGTGTCCTTGCGGCAAGGGAACGGTCCGCTCAGGTGGTATGACCACCACACCACGAATACTTATCGACTGCCGGGCGTCCGGGTCGGGCGCGTTTCCGGCTCCCATCGACCTGCCGCCCCAGCCGGCGCCGCTCCCGTGCGGCCGCCCGGCTGGCGGTTCGCCACGCCTGCTCCCACGGGGGGTGTCCGTTCTCGTCACGGCCGGCTGCGCTCGCTGTCCCCTGCGCTCCCGCGCGCCTCGAGGAGGTGAACGGCACCAACTGACCGGAGGCGCGCCGCGCTGGAGGGGTCCGCCGCTGGCGCCGATGAACCGACGCAAGTCCAGTACGAAGGTCCAGCCACGTGCTTGCCATGACGGGCAAGCCCCGGGAGGAAGCAATGCACAAGAGACTCGCGATGTGCGCCCTCGTTGCCGTGCTCGCTGCGATCGGCGCGGCATCGGCGCAGGCGCCCATCAAGATCGGCGTCTCGCTGTCGCTATCCGGGGACTTCTCGGCCGACGGTCAGGGGTTCCAGAACGGCTACACGCTGTGGGCGGAGAACGTCAACGCCAACGGTGGGCTCCTCGGTCACCAGGTCCAGCTCGACATCCTCAACGACAACAGCAGCCCCGACCAGGTGCAGACCAACTACCAGAAGCTGATCACGGTCGACAAGGTTCCGTTGGTCCTCGGGCCCTTCTCCACCCTGCTGACGAAGCCGGCCTCGGTGGTCGCGGCCCGCTACGGCTACGCCATGGTCGAGGGCGCCGGCGGCGCGCCTTCGGTGTTCAACCGCGGCCTCAAGAACGTCTTCGACGTTGCCCTGCCGGTCATCAACGACCTGGATAGCTTCGTCACCTACATCACCTCACTGCCTCCCGCGCAGCGGCCCAAGACGGTGGCCTACGCCACCAACGACGACCCGTTCACACAGCCTCAGGTCGAGCGCGCCCGCAAGCTCTTCGAGCAGGCCGGCCTCAAGACGGTGTCGTACCAGACCTACCCGTCCGAGACGACCGACTTCAACCCGATCGCCGACAAGATCATCCAGTCCAAGGCCGACATCGTTGTGGGCGGCACATTCATGCCCGACATCGTCGCCTTCGTCCAGCGCTTCCAGCAGCAGCACTACAACCCCAAGGCGCTGATCGCGACGGCGGGCCCCGACCTCGGCTCGCAGTTCATCAAGGCGGTGGGCGGCGACCGCGTCGCCGAGGGCATCCTCGTGCCCAACACGTGGTTCCCCGGCGCCGACAACCCCGGCAACGCCGGCTTCGTCAAGGCGTACATCGCCAAGTACGGCGGCAAGGCGTCCGACATCAACGGCGACGCCGCCGAGGGCTACGCCGCCGGCCAGGTGCTGCAGGCCGCCGTCGAGAAGGTCG
>CAYOXR010000276.1:0-2430 GCA_964407955.1 uncultured bacterium
CCTCGAACAGGACGCGCCCCTCCACGCGCGCCCCCTTGGTCAGGTCGTGCATGCGATTGAGCGAGCGCAGCAGCGTCGTCTTGCCACAGCCGGAGGCGCCGATCAAGGCGGTGACGGTGTTGGGCCGGACCGCCATGGACACGTCCTTCACGGCCCTGACGGCGTCGTAGTAGACGTTGACGTCCGCCAGCTCCAGGACGGGCTCGACGACGGGCCGGGAGGCGTCGGCCGGCGCGGCGGGGATGCTCATCGCGCCCTCCTCGTGAACACGAACCGCGTGAGCGCCGTGGTGACCAGCACGAGCACGACCAGCACCAACGACGAGGCCGAGGCGATGCGGTGCCAGGAGTCGTAGGGGCTGATCGAGTAGGTGTAGATCACCAGCGGCAAGGCGGCCATCGGCTTGAGCGGGTCGACGTTCCAGTACTGATTGCCGAACGCGGTGAACAGCAGCGGCGCCGCCTCGCCCGCGACCCGCGCCATCGCGAGCATGGCTCCGGTCACGATGCCGGACGCGGCGCCGGGCAGAACGATGGATAGGATCACGCGCCAGTGCGGCAGGCCCAACGCGAAGCCGGCCTCGCGCACCGCGCGCGGGACGAGTCGCATGACCTCGTCGGTCGCCCGAACCACGTAGGGGATCATGATCAGTCCCAGCGACACGCCGCCCGAGAGCCCATTGAAGTGGCGAAGCGGCACCACGAGCAGCGCGTACGCCACCAGCCCCATCACGATGGCCGGAATGCCGACAAGCGCGTCTGACAGCAGACGCACGGTGGGGACCAGCGGGTGGTCCGGGTACTCCGCCACGAACACGCCCGTGCCGATGCCGATCACGAGCCCGATGACGGAGGCTATCAAGAGGAGCTCCAGCGTGCCCAGCACGGCTTGGGCCACGCCGCCGCCCGGCTCGCCGGCCGGGGCCGGCAGGCGCGTGAAGAACGCCAGATTGACCGAGCCGATCCCGCGGCCGACCAGATAGATGAGAACCAGCACCAGCGGCGTCAGCACGACGGCGGCCGACAGCACCACCAGGACGGTGGCGAAGCCGTTCATTACGCCGCGGCGCCGCCGTGCCGTACCGCCGCGACGCAGGGCGGGACCGACCATCAGGTGATGCCCTTCGGCGTGAGGCGGTGGATGAGGACGCGTGCGATGAGGTTCACGACGATCGTGAGCAGGAACAGCACCAGGCCCACCAGGATCAGGCTGGCCAGGTGCATCGGCGTGTTCGCCTCGGTGAACTCGTTGGCGATGACGCTGGCCATGGTGGCCGTCTGCCCGAACAGGCTGTGCATCACCGCGGTGCGGTTGCCGATGACCATGGTGACGGCCATCGTCTCGCCGAGCGCCCGGCCCAGGCTGAGCAGCACGCCCCCGAGGATACCGGCGCGAGCGTAGGGGATGACGGCGTGGCGCATGACCTCCCAGCGCGTCGCCCCCAGCGCGTAGGCCGCCTCGCGCTGCTCCTGCGGCACCAGCCGCAGCACGTCGCGCGCCACCGACGTCGTGAAGGGAACCACCATGACGGCCAGGATCAGGATGGCGGTGAAGAGGCCGAGGCCCGTGGGCGTGCTCCTCAAGAAGCCGATCCCCCTGAGCGTTGGGTCCAGGAAGATGGCGATCTGGATGCGGCGCACCACGGGCGCCAGCACGAAGATGCCCCAGAAGCCGTACACCACGCTGGGTATCGCTGCCAGCAGCTCGATGAGGTAGCTCACCGGCTCCGCCACCCAGCTCGGGGCGTACTCGCTGACGAACAAGGCCGATCCGACGGCCAGCGGGATCGCCAGCAGCAGCGCGCCGAAGCTCGTCGTGAGGGTCCCCACGATGAACGGCAGCGCTCCGAACTTGTTGTGAACAGGATCCCAGGTGGTGCCTGTGAGGAAGCCGAGGCCGTAGCGACGCAGCGCCGGCTCGCCTCCCACGAACAGCTCGTACGCTGCCAGCGCCGTAATCACCAGGATGCTGGCGCCGATCAGAAGCACGATCAGATCGAAGAGCCGGTCACCGGACGGGAGCGCGCGCCGCTGCCGCAGCAGCCCGAGCGATCGCCGGCTCGTGTGGCTGCCGGGAGTGGGTGAGCGCGTGGACTGGTCCATGTCGACTCGGAGTGGCTCCTCGAAGGTGACGGCGTGCCCCCTAAGGCTACCCCGCCACCCGGCGGGACGGCGGCACGCGCGTGGGGGCTGCGTGGCTCAGGCGCGCGGCGGTCGATCGTCCGGCGCCGGCCGCGGCCGCCCCATCGTAGGCGCGGGCGGAGGTCGCGCCACGTTCGCGCGCCTCCGCCCGCATCGACCCGGCCGCCGCCATCAGTTCAGCGGCTGTCCCTTGAAGGTCAGCTTGGCGAGCTGCCCCGCGTCGAAGTCCTGGACGCCCTTGGGCAGCGGGCCGTAGTCGAGGCCCGTGCTGTACTGCTGGCCCTTGGTG
>CAYOXR010000277.1:0-3177 GCA_964407955.1 uncultured bacterium
CGCCGACCAGCCGGGCGGTCGCCAGGACCGACTCGACATCGGGATTGTCGGCGTCCGGGGCGGCCAGATCCACCAGCGGCCGGCCGATCACCTCGTCAGCCGTGAAGCCGGTGACCGACGTGAAGCGGCGGTTGACGTAACGCACGCGCCCCTCCGCGTCCGAGAGCAGCACGATGCTCGACCCCTGCTCCACGGCTTGCCGCAGCTCCCGCAACTCGTCGACATGCCGCTTCTCTTCCGTGACGTCACGCACCTGGGCCTTGATGAAGGTTTCACCGCCCACGTCCAGGCGTGAAAGGTAGACCTCGGCGTCGAAAGGCGTGCCGTCGGCCCGCAGGTGCACCCAGGCAAAGTGTTGCTCCTCGCCCGAAAGCGCCGCGCGCATCTTCTCGTCCGCTTTGGCGCGGGAGTCGCGCCCGTCGGGCTGGTAGGCCGGCGAAAGCACCGCCGGGTGGCGGCCGAGGAAGCGCTCGCGGGGTAGCCCGAACACCGCTTCGGTGCGCGTGTTGCACTCCACGAAGGCGCCGCCGCGCAACAGCGCGATGCTGTCGTATGCGTTCTCGAACAGGGCCCGGAACTTCTCCTCGGCCCGCAGCACGCTGGTGAAGGCCTGCCGGTCCGCGGTCACGTCGGCGACCTGCGCCATGCGCGCCCGGCGCCCCTGGAAGCGCACCGCGAACACGCTGACGATGGCGTCGAACTCGCTGCCGTCACGGCGCACGTGACGGAACGTCCCCGGCATCACGTACGGCGGCTCGCGGCCGGCACGAACCGTCAGCATGCGCCCGACCTCGTCGTCCGGCCGGATGTCGAGCAGGGTGAGCGCGGTGAACGCCTCCTCGGGGTAGCCGTAATGCGTCACGGCCGCAGCGTTGACCGCCAGGATCCTCAACGTGTCCGGGTCGTAGACGATCATCGGCTGTGGATGCGAGCGGAAGAACACCGACGCGCCGCTCCGCCTGTCTCCCGTCGACCAGTCCACCATCAGGCCCGCCTCGCTTGCGCCCGCGCGATCGTGGCTGTCGCGATGCCGTGGTCCAAGACTGCCGCTTGTCGCGCTCCGGCGTTTGCAGCGATTGTATCCGAACCCGGTGGCTGGCCCGCCTGCATGCTCATGCCTTCCTCAAGGTCTCGGGGACACGGTAGGCGAACACGGCGGCCGCGGCGATCCCCACCGCGGCGACGGCCACCGCGGCGAGGCCCAGGTCGAGCACGTCCGCCACCGCGCCCACCAGCAACGGCCCGCCACTCGAGCCGGCATCCCCGACCAGCCGCCACACGCCCAGAAACTCGCCCAGCGCCTCGGGCGGGGCCAGGTCGGCTCCCAGCGTCATCATGCTGCCGGCGCTCAGGCCGTTTCCGAAGCCGAGCAGCAGGCCGACGCCGAGGAGCGTCGCAAAGCCTTGCGTGGCGGGCACCAGGGCCAGCCCAGCAGCCTGCACCAGGAAGCTCGGCACGATCGCGAACTTGCGGCCGCGGCGGTCCATCAGCAGGCCCGCAGGGTAGAACAGCGACAGGTCGGCGAACGCCGAGGCCGAAAGGATGAAGCCCACCGAGCCGACCGGCAGACCCAGCACCTGGCTGGCGTACAGCGGCAGCAGCACCTTGCGGCCGGCACGAAGCATCTGCGCCATGAGCTGCGCCACGCCGGCCGTCGACAGCACGCCGGCGAAGCGCCGCAGCGCCGCGAAGCCCGCCAGCCCGAACGTCGCCGTGCGAGGCCGCACCGCCCTCGCCGCCACGGCGCCCGGCTCCGCCTTCGGCACCGCCGCGACGACCACCACCAGCGCGGCCAGCGAGACCGCCGAGTACACCGCGAACGGAGCCCGCAGTCCGAACGCCGCGGCGATCAAGCCGCCGACCGCCGGTCCGAGGAAGCTGCCCGCGCGCCCCACGCCGCCGAACGTGGAGATGGCCCGGCCGCGTCGGCCCCCGGCGGTGGCGCGCGTCAGGTAGGCATGGCGTGACAGGTTGAACAGCGCCAGCCCCACGCCCGCGGCGAGGCGCAAGGCGATGACCGTCAAGACGCTGCGCGTGAACACGAGCAGCAGCACGGCCACGATCACCAGCGCGAGACCGAACACCATCAAGGGCTTGTCGCCGAAGCGGTCCAGCAGGGCCCCCGCCGGAACGTCGGCCACCAGGGTTCCGAGCGACTCGGCCGCCAGCACCAGCCCGACCACGCCGAACGACACGTGCAGGCTGCTGGCGAACAGTGGCAGCGTCGGCACGAGCATGCCTTCGCTGACGGCGAGCAGCAAGGCGGGGAGGTAGACGGCGGCAAGCACCTGGATCCTGGACGGCGTGAGGGCCGTGTGGCGAGGCATGCCCGCCGGACACGAGTCTAACCCTGCAAGGGGCGGCGCGCGCCCAGCAAGCGGTGGCGTCGTGCCCGGTCCCGGCGCGCCGCCACAGCCGCATCCAGCTCCGTCGCCGCCTCACCCGCCTGGAGGGTGGCGACGCCGGCGGCCGATCGCCGCGGTCCCGAAACGCGCGCGCTGGCGCCATGTGAAGGGCGCCGCCCGTGCGGCGGCGCCCAACCCCGGAGAGGAGTCAGATAGCGTGCTCAGGCCGAGACGGTCTCGTCTCGGCCGGTCGTCAGTTGCAGCACGGCGCGCGTGTCGTCCACGCGCGTGGAGTGGCCGCTCCAACCGACCACGTCCTTGAACGCCAGGAGCAGCATGGTGACAAGCGCCGTCTGCATCCAGGCGCCCTCGTTGTCGCGTACCCGGAGTCGCAGCTGCGAGGCCGCGCGGTCCCACTGGACCTCGCAACCCGCCGCCTGCAGGCGCCGCACGAGCTGACGCAGCCGCCGAAGCGGCGCGTCTTCATGTACCGCGGCCAGGTACTCGTACAGCATCACGAACCTCCGCACGGGGCGCGACACAAGCCGCGACCAAGCCACACCGAACTGGCTTGCGGCCAGCCTAGGTTCGGCACCGACGGGGCGGCCAGGGCCAATTGTCCTCCGGCGCGCGCGCCGGCGGCAGCCCCGCGGTCGCCGCCAGGGGAGCTCCACGCGGACCGTGCCGGGCTCAGGCCGCCTTCGCCGCGTCCGCCTCGGGCGCGGCGCCGGGCCCCAGGTGGTGCAGACGCCGGGCCAGCTCGTAGAAGCGCACCAGCTCGCGCGTGCTCGCCTCCCACGACCACAGCTCGCTGTCCTGTCGGCCGCGCACG
>CAYOXR010000278.1:0-8781 GCA_964407955.1 uncultured bacterium
AGGTTGCCAAGTTCCGGGCCGCCAGGCGTATGTGGGCGCGCATCATGCGCGAGGAGTTCGGCGCCAGCCAGCCCCGCTCCTGGATGCTGCGCTTCCACACGCAGACGGGCGGCAGCACGCTGACCGCTCAGCAGCCCGACAACAACGTGGTGCGCACGACCGTCCAGGCCCTGGCCGCGGTGCTGGGCGGCACCCAGAGCCTGCACACGAACGCCCTGGACGAGGCTCTGGGACTGCCCACGGCGGCGTCGGCCCGACTGGCCCTGCGTACGCAGCAGGTGCTCGCCTACGAGACCGGCGTCGCAGAGGCCGTGGACCCGCTGGGCGGCAGCTACTACGTCGAGCAGCTGACCGACGCGCTCGAGGTCGAGGCCGGTGGCCTGCTGGACCGCATCGAAGAGCTCGGAGGAGCCGTGAAGGCGATCGAAGCGGGCTTCGTGCAACGCGAGATCGAGGAGTCCGCCTACCGCCAACAGCGTGAGATCGAGGCCGGCGAGCGTGTGGTGGTGGGGCTCAACCGCTTCCGCAGCGAGGACGAGGACGACGCCGTGCCGGTTCAGGCCATCGATCCCGAGCTCCAGGCGCGCCGCGCCGCCGCCGTGAGGGCGTTCCGGGAGGGGCGCCGCGAAGCCGACGTGGACGCCGCCCTGGAGGCGCTGGCGGGCGCCGCTTCCGACACCGCCAACCTGTTTCCAGTCGTGCGCCGGGCCTTCCTCGCACATGCCACGCTGGGCGAGGTGTCCGGCGTGCTGCGCCGCGTCTGGGGCGAGTACCGCTGAGCCGCCCGGGGCAGGGTCGTGCCGCGCAACGTGGCGGCCAGCCTGCGCCTCCGGTCGCCCTTCAGGCCGCCAGGCGCGCCTCGGCGTCGTCGCCGCCCACGATGTGGACGATGGCGTCCACGGTGGCGTCGAGGTGGCTGCGCCCGTCGGGAAGCGTGGCGGTGGTGGAGAGGTAGCCGTCGCGTCCCATGTGCTTCATCGGTCCGAGGCGGACCTCGCTCACCTTGCCTCTGGCGCGTGCCTGGTTCCAGGGCGAGTAGCGCAGCATCGGCCAGCGACCGGCGAAGAACAGCACGCCCAGCCGGTGGACGGTGTCGCGGTCGCCGTAGAGGTAGTACAGGTGCGCGATCTGAAGGGCCGCCGGGTCCGAGGCCATCACCCCGCCGAGCGCGATGACGTCGATCGGTGCCCCCAGGATGTCGTCGAGGTGACCCGCCGCCCCGAGCGCGATCTGACCGCCGCCGCTGTAGCCGATCAGGGTCACCCGCGTCCCGCTGGCGGGCACGTATCCCGCGGCGAGCAACGCTTCGGTGATGAGCTCGGCGCTCCCGTGGTTGTAGATGGGCCCGTAGCGCCGGTCGGCCGATACCGCCACCTGCCACAGGTTCCGCATGTTGATCACCATGCCGGCCAGGTTCGCCAGGGCGCGGCGGCTCAGCTTCATCTTGAGCGCCCAGCGCCAGAAGCCGGCGAAGACACGCTCCCCCGTCAGCGCGCGGTTGGTCACCGAGTACGGGAAGACCTCGAGGATGCGGGTCTGCGGTAGGCGCTCCCCGAGTCGCTCGAGCAGCACGACCTCACGTCGCGCGAAGGCGCGTTCGGCCACGCTGTGGATGCCGGAGAGGAACACCACGAAGTGACGGGCGGGGACGTCGTCCGCCACCCCGGGAAGGCCCACCGGCTGGTCCTCGGCGCGGCGCCCGAACCAGCCGGCCCACCAGCCCAGCGCTTCCAGCGGCGACAGCGCACCTGCCAGCAGCAACGCCAGGAAGCCCAGCGCAACCAGGATCGCGACCTCGTGGGCGTGCACGCTACACCCCCCGTTCCTCTTCGAGGGCCTCGGTGAGGGGCACCAGTCGCCGGCCGGCGACGGCGACGCGCAGGCGCATGCCGAGCCTCACCACCGGCCGACCGATGGTGCGGTGCAGGAGCTGGAGCAGCATCCACCCGATGGCCGCGCTGGCGATGCCTTCCAGCGTGCTCAGCTGGAACACCGCCCGGGTGGCGACCACGATGGCCAGCAGGTTCCACACCGATAGCGCCGCGGCCACGAACGCCCCGAAGTAGGGAGTGAGGACGAGGAACCCGAAGAGCTGAGCGCTGTAGGCCAGGCCGACGGTGCGAAGGGCGTTGAGGAAGGGCCGCCGGTGACCGAAGACGAACACCGCGATGAGCCACAGCGACGTCGACCAGAACAGGTACACGAAGGTGAACACCACCCCCGACAGCAGCAGGCTGAGCACGAAGCGTCGCTGCGGAACGCGGTTGGCGAAGAGCACGAGGCTCTGGCCGAGGGCCGAGGACACGCCGGCGAGGAACACCACCGTCAGCGACAGGCGCAAGCCCGCCAGCCCCTGATCGAGCGCGGCGAAGGCGCGCTGGTCCAACACCAGCGCGTGCCCAACCAGATCGAGCCCTTGCATGCTGCGAAGCTATCACGCGTGCGCGCCGGCGCCGCGTGTCAAACGGCCCCGCTGCCGCCTCCCGCGCTCGCCGGCCGGCACAGCATGGGCCCCAACGGCCGGCCGCCCAGAAGGTGGATGTGCAGGTGGTACACCTCCTGGTGGCCGTGCTCCTTGCAATTCACGAGCAGGCGGTAGCCCTTGTCGAGCCCCTCGGCCTCGGCGATCTTGGCCGCGACCACGATCATATGGCCCAGCACGGCCTCGTCGGCATCGGTCACGTCCGCGGCGGTGGGGATCCGCCGGTTGGGCACGATGAGCACGTGCACGGGTGCCTGCGGGCGGATATCACGGAAGGCCGTCACCCGCTCGTCCCGGTAGACGATGTCTGCCGGCAGCTCGCCCTTGACGATCCTGCCGAACGGCTTCTCGGACTGGTCTTGGGAGTCGTTCATGCTGCGATTGTAGACATCGCGGCCCCACGTGCTCGGGGCGGTGGCGCGCTGCCGCTCCGCGAATGCGCATCGCCGGCGGCCGCGCAGGGACGCGTCCCGGCCTTCAACCGGCGTCTGCGGCCCGCTCCAGCTCGGCCATCGTGAACAGCGGGGCGAGGCTGACGCCGACGGCGGCCAGCTTGGCTGCGCCGCCGGCCTGGCGGTCGATCACGCACACGGCGTGATCCACGCGCGCCCCCAGCGATCGCAGGTCCTGGCTGGACAGCACCACCTGGCCGCCGGAGGTGATCACGTCCTCGACGACCAGCAGCCTCAGTCCGTCGACGTCCCCGCCCTCGGCCAGTCGGCGCGTGCCGTACTCCTTGGCGGCCTTGCGCACGAAACGGCAGGGCAGGCCGGTGAGTGCCGACAGCGTCACCGCGAGCGGCACCCCGCCGAGCTCGAGGCCGGCGACCGCGTCGGTGTCGTCGGGCACCAGCGGCACCATGGCGGAGGCGACGGCGTGCAGCAGCGCGGGGTCGGACTCGAACAGGTACTTGTCGAAGTAGTGATCGCTGACGGCGCCGGAGCGGAGCACGAAGCGGCCGCGAAGCAGCGAGCGGTGGTAGATCCCTCGGGCGAGCTCGTCGCGCGTCATGGGACGCATTCTACGGGGCGCAGCGGGCGAGGCCCGGGTGCCCGCGTGCGCTGGCGCCGCGAGAGGGGGGTGTGCTACCATCAAGCGTTTGCGAGCGCGCCGCGTCACCCGCTGACGCGGCGTCCGATCCGACCCGAACGCGACGGAGGAACACGACCATGCCGCGTGTGTGCGCCATCACAGGCAAGAAGACGCGCAGCACCACCACCAGCAAGCGCAAGGGCTCGCCCAAGAAGCGGGGCGGAGTCGGCGTGAAGCAGGTGGGTGTGCACAAGCGCCAGGTGAAGCCCAACCTGCAGAAGAAGACGCTCTGGATCGACGGCAAGCCCAAGAAGGTGTGGGTGAGCGCCAAGGCGCTCCGGCAGCTGGACCCCTCGCTGCTGGTCAACCCGAACAAGCGCTGAGCGACTGCGCGCCCCGGGTGCGCCGCACGGTGTCGTCGCCTGGGGGTGAGGTGACGTGTGCCGTGCGGGGGCGTGGTGGGCCGCGGCTCGGGGTCCCGGCGGCCGGCCCGCCGGGGCTGGTGGCCCCTTGGCAAGACGCGCCCGTTCCGAGTACAGTGGTCCACTAATGAGAACGCATTCTCGCTCTGCCTGTGCCGAGACCGCCGCCGCGCGCCGGGAACGTCAGCGGGAGACGTGTCGATGACGGCCGGGCGCGGCACGGAGAAGGGCGCGGCCACACCGGGCGGAGCCGCTCACGCCCAGGCCGGCGCGGCCGGCGCGCCGCCACGGCGAGCGCTGCCGGCGGTGCACATGCACCGCGTGGGCGTGCGGTTCGGGGACGCCACCGTGCTGGAGGACGTGAGCTTGGAGGTCGAGCCCGGCTGCTTCCTCGCCATCGTGGGTCCCAACGGGGCCGGCAAGTCGACGCTGGTCAAGGTGGCGCTGGGCCTGCTCACACCGCAGCAGGGACACGCCGCCTTGTTCGGCGAGGTGGCCGGCGCCCATCCCGAACGGATCGGCTACGTACCACAGCTGAAGACCTTCGACCGTACGTTCCCCGCCACGGCGCTCGAGCTGGTGGTGACCGGCCTCAGGGGCCGCTGGCCCGCCCGGGTGACGCGCTCGGAAGGCGAGCTGGCGCGCGCGGCCCTGTCACGCGTGGGGGCGGAGCGGCTCCAGCGCCGGCAGCTGTCTCGCCTCTCCGGCGGGGAGCTGCAGCGCGCGTACCTGGCACGAGCGCTCGCCCGGCGCCCGGAGCTGGTGCTGCTCGACGAGCCCGCCACGGGCGTGGACTACCTCGCCGAGCACGACCTCTACGATCTCCTCGAGCGCTACCAGGCCGACACCGACGCGACGGTGGTGATGGTCACCCACGACCTGGCGGCGGCGCGCTACCACGCCGACCGGGTGCTGGTCCTGAATCGCCGCGTGCACGGCTTCGGCACGCCGGACGAGGTCCTGTGCGAGGACTGCCTCGAGCGCGCCTTCGGGCACCTGGGTCACCACCATGCGCTGGCCATCTGAGGCGCCGTCCACATGAGCCTGGCGGGCATCCTGCAGCTCGCCTTCATGCAGCGTGCCCTGGCCGCCGGCGTCCTCATCGCGGTGATGGCGGGTCTGCTCGGCGTGTTCGTCGTGCAGAGGCGGCTGTCGTTCCTGGGGGCCGGCCTCGCTCATGCCGCCTTCGGCGGCATGGGCCTGGGGGCCTTCGTGATCGTGTCGACGGGGCTGTTGGCCAGCGGCGTGGGCCTCCTCAGGCACCCGCTGTGGATCGCCATTCCCTTCAGCCTGCTGGCGGCGCTGGGGATCGCCTGGGTCCGCGAGCACACGCGCCTCAGCAGCGACACCGCCATCGGCGTGTTCTTCGCGGTGTCGGTGGCGATGGGCGTGCTCTTCTTCTCGATCATCCCGCCGGACGTGAACCTCGGCCTGTCTCTGATGGACCTGCTGTTCGGGTCGATCCTTAGCGTCACAGGCAGCGATCTGCTGGTGATCCTCAGCGTGACCGTGGTCGCCGTGGTGTTCCTGAGCGCCGCCTGGGGCGCGCTCGGCTACGCCACCTTCGATGACGAGCTGGCGCGGACCGACGGCGTGCGCGCCAGGCTGCTGGAGTATCTGCTGTTCACCTGCGCCGCGCTGGTGATCGCCGTGAGTGCGGTGGTGGTGGGCATCATCCTGATGGCGGCGTACCTTGTCATCCCCGCCGCCAGCGCGCGGCTCTTGGCGCGCTCGCTGCTGCAGATGACCATCCTGAGCGTGACCCTGGCGGTGTTGAGCACGGTGCTCGGGCTGGCGCTGTCCTACCTCATCGACGTGCCGAGCGGATCGACGATCGTGCTCACCCAGGCCGCGCTGTTCCTCGTCGCAGCCGCCCTGCCGCGACGCTGACCGACGCCCGTGCCCGGTGTCCGGCTCAGCACTCCGTGCCCGCGGGCGCGGCGTCGGCCACGGAGGCCGCGTCCTCGTCGAGCCCGAGGCGCTCCAGAAGCGCGTCGACACGCACGCGCACGTCGTCGCTCATGCGGATCTTGTGCGGCCACGGCCGCGCGAAGCCCTCCTCGGCAAGCTTGGGCGTGCCGTCCATGACGTACACCGGTCCGCCGGGAGCGTCGGCGATCGCCTGCACGTCACGTTCCGGATCGATGTTGTTCAGGAGCGTCCACATGCACTCGTCGAAGTCGCTCGGGTCGGTGGACTCGTCGAGCACCGCGATCAGTCGCACGCCGCGCCCGTGGGGCTGCCGGGCGGCCCATTCGCCCAGGTGGCGGCCCTGGCCGGGCCGCGTCTTGCGCGTGGAGATGAACCAGAAGCCGCCCGCGATCTGATGCTGTGTCAGGATCTCGGCGTGGTGCGGCAGCTCCGCCTGCGCTCGGTCCGGGTTCGGCTCCCACGCCACCTCTTCGCCCTCCTCGGGATGCTTGCGGGTGCCGTCGATCACCAGCTTGGTGCCGAAGCTCCAGGCCCGGCTGGAGTGGTCCAGGACGTCGATCGGCCCGCGGGCCAGCTGCTCGTCGCGGCCCGGCACGGCGTGCCGCAGCGCGGTGCGCCAGAAGCCCAGGTGGTCGCTGACCGACACCTCCTCGTCGGTCACCAGCAGCACCTTGGCGAACATCATCTGGCCGAGCCCGAGCAGCCCGTTCGCGACCTTGTAGGCCTGGCCCGGGTAGCGCTTGTCGATGCGCACCGTCACCAGGTTGTGGGCGATGCCGGCGGGCGGCATGTGGTAGTCCAGGAGCTCGGGCAAGATGAGCTGGGCCGGCACCAGGAAGATGCGTTCGCTCGCCTCGACCAGGTAGGCGTCCTCCATCGGCGGCCTGCCCACGACGGTGGCCGGATAGATGGGGTCACGGCGCATCGTCACGGCGGTGACGTGGAACGCCGGGTAGAGGTCGGTGAGCGTGTAGAAGCCGGTGTGATCGCCGAAGGGGCCCTCCGGCCGCCACGGCTCCTCAGGGTCGACGTAACCCTCCAGAACGAACTCGGCGTGGGCGGGGACGTCGAGGTCCACGGTGAGCCCCGGCGTCACCTCCAGCGAGTGGCCACGCAGGAAGCCGGTCAGCGAGTATTCGTTGAGTCCAGGGAGCGAAGGCAGGGGCGCCGTGGCGGCGTAGATCAGGGCGGGGTCGCCTCCCAGCGCGACGGCAACCTCCAGGCGTCGCCCGGCCTGCCTGGCGCTGTCGAGGTGGCGCGCGCCGGTCTTGTGACGCTGCCAGTGCATGCCGGTGGTGTTGCGGTCGAAGATCTGCATGCGGTACATGCCGACGTTCACGTCGCCGCGCTGCGGATCGCGGGTGATGACCAGTGGCAGGGTGACGAAGGGACCCCCGTCCTGTGGCCAGCACGTCAGCACCGGCAGCCTGGACAGGTCCACCTCGTCGCCACGCCACACGACCTCCTGCGCCGGGGCGTGACGCACGCGCTTGGGCGGCAGGGCGGCGGCCTCCCGCAGCTTCGGCAGGTTCGCCATGAGGCCCAGTAGCCCGCCTCCCAGGCGCACGTCGAGCAGCTCCCGAAGGCGCTTGCTGATGGCGTCCAGGTCGGTCACGCCGAGCGCCCACGCGGTGCGTCGGCGTGACCCGAAGAGGTTCGCCGCCACCGGGAAGTTCTTGCCGGCGACGTTCTCGAACAGGAGTGCCGGCCCGCCCCGCTTCACCATGCGGTCGGCGATCTCGGTGATCTCCAGGACGGGCGACACCGGCTCGCGGACGCGCAAGAGCTGACCGTGCCGCTCGAGCAGCGACAGGAAACCCCGCAGGTCGCGCAGGCCCTGAAGCTCGCGCGCTAGGCTGCCATCCATACCGCTATGCTACCGCCGGGACGCGGGGCCGCGTCAGTCGCCGTTGCCGTGGCCGAGATGGCCGTAGGCGGCGGCCGGGTCCTCGGACAGAGGAACGTGATGCGGGCCTTCGAGCACGCGCGCCAGCTCCGTCTTCAGGGCTTCCAGTCCGTCGCCGGTGCGGGCCGACACGGCCGGTGCCCGGTAGCGCTGGCTCAAGCCCGGGAGCACGGCGGGGTCGGCGCGATCGGCCTTGTTGAGCACCACCAGCCGGGGCGGCTCCAACCCGAGCTCGTCGAGGATGCGCTGAACGGCGTCGACGCGCGCCGGAGCGCCGGGCTGTGCCGCATCCACCACGTGCAGGAGCAGATCGGCGTCGTGCAGCTCCTCGAGCGTCGCCCGGAAGGCGTTCACCAGCTCCTCGGGCAGATCCCGGATGAAGCCGACGGTGTCGGTGAACAGCACCTTGCCGCCCCACTCGCCCAGGCCGGGGAGCCAGCCCTCGCGCGTAGTGGGCCTGAGGGTGGCGAACAGCCGGTTGCGGCTGACGGCGTCGGACTTGGCGAGCGCGTTGAACAGCGTCGACTTGCCGGCGTTGGTGTATCCCACCAGGGCGACCACCGGGGTGCTCGCGCCCGTCCGGCTCTTGCGCGTCTCGGTGCGGCGCCGGCTGATCTCGTCGACGGCGCGCTCCAGGCTGGCGATGCGGTCGCGGATACGCCGCCGGTCCACCTCGAGCTTGGTCTCACCGGGACCGCGTGTGCCGATGCCGCCGCCGAGCCTGCTCATCGCGCGGCCCCGGCCGGCGAGCCGCGGCAGCTGGTACTGCAGCTGTGCGAGCTCGACCTGGACCTGCGCCTCGCGCCCGCGCGCATTCTGAGCGAAGATGTCGAGGATGAGCTGGGTGCGGTCGAGCACCTTCAGGCGGGTGAGCGTCTCGATCTCCCGCGCCTGTCCGGGCGCCAGCTCGCGATCGAACACCAGCAGGTCGGCGTCCTCGTGGTACGCCCTGGAGACCAGCTCGTTGAGCTTGCCGCGCCCGATCAGCGTCTTGTGATCCTGATGGC
>CAYOXR010000279.1:0-9992 GCA_964407955.1 uncultured bacterium
GGTCGACCTGTGCCGTGGCCACGTCGTCATCGGTGGCATCACCAGCCGCACGCAGCGATTGGACGTGCTTGAGGGTGGCCTGGGCCTGCTCGACGGCCGAGGCGTCGAGGCCGAGCCGCTGCGAGGCACGCAGCGCCTCCAGATAGGCCTGCGCCGCCGTCAAAGTGGCCTGTCCTACAGCGTCCTGGAGCGCCATCTGCGCCGTTTCCAGGGAGCGATCCGCGGTCGCGCGGGCGTCATGTGCCGGCCCGTAGGGAACCACGTTGAACGTAGCGTTGAGCGAGAACGGCGCCAGGCCGCCGCGTGTTGGCGCGTAACCGACGGCATCGATCCAGCGCTGCGCGTAGCCTCCCTGGAGCGTAGCCGAGGCCGCGCTGAACGTCGCGTTCCTGGCAGCCTCCGCCTGAAAGACACCGAGTCGCGCCAGTGACACGTCCGGGCCCTTGCGTGCCAGCGCCAGCGCATCCTGGAAATCGATGGTCACCGGCGTCTCCTGCGCTTGCGCCGCCGTCTTGCAGGGCGCCGCGAGGGTCACCAGCAAGGCGCCGAAGACGGCCGCGACCGCGCGCCGACGTGGGTTGCGGCGCGCCGCGGTGCTCCCGGAGAGGGCGAGCGGCTTCATTCGTACCTCAGCGATTCCACGGGATCGAGGCGGGCGGCGCGTTGCGCGGGGTACAAACCAAAGAAGATGCCCACGGCGGCCGCGAACACGAAGGCGATGACGATGCTCTGCGGCATGATTCGAGAGGGAACGCTCAGAGCGTGTCCAGCGATCCCTCCCAGGCCGATGCCGACGAGGATGCCGAGCACGCCGCCGCCGACGGAGAGCATGGTGGCCTCCAGCAAGAACTGGGCCAGGATGTCGCGCGGCTTGGCACCCAGCGCCTTGCGGACCCCGATCTCGCGCGTGCGTTCGGTGACGGACACGAGCATGATGTTCATGATGCCTATCCCCCCGACCAGCAGGCTAATCCCCGCGATCGAACCTAGGAACAGCGTCAGCGTGCCGGTGACCGAGTTGAGGGTGGCCAGCTGATCGGCCTGGTTGAGGATGCGGAAATCGTAGTTGGTGGGATCGGTCTGACGGTGGCGGCTTGCGATCAGCGTGGTCAGGTCCTGCTGGAGGCCGCTGAGCGCGCTCGCGCTCGACCCCTGCACGTAGACGGCGCTCATCGTGGGCGTGCCGGTGGGGCTGTCACGGTGTACGCGCGTCACGAAGGTCGTGAGCGGGATCAGCACCTGGCTGTTGGGACTCATGAAGCCGGTGTTGCCCTTGTCGGGGAGCACGCCGATGACATCGAACGCGAGGTCGTTGATCAAGACGCTCTGGCCGAGCGCCCGTTGAGAACCGCCGAACAGGTCCTGCGCGACCTGGTATCCCAGCACGGCAACGAGCCGGTCGGCATTGTCGTCTGCCTGGGTGAAGAACGTCCCCTCGCTTACCGTGGTGTTGCGCACGCTCTGGTAGTCCGGCCAGGTGCCCACGACCGTGGCGTAGCTCGTGTTCGCGCCATGTTGCACGGCCAGGTTGATCTGCACCTGCGGCGCGATCCCCTGGATACGCGGATCATCGAGCGCCTGGATAGCCTGTGCGTCGGCCAGTGTGACGCTGTTGGGCGGCGCGCCCCGAACGCGGTTCCCTGCTTGCCGGCCGGCCCCCGTAATGGTCAGGAGGTTGCTGCCTAGCGAGGTGATCCGCTCGGTGACGCTGGCATTGACCCCGCTCCCGGCTGCTGTGAGTGCCACTACGGCGGCCACGCCGATCACCACGCCCAGGGTGGTCAAGGCGCTGCGCATCAGGTTCGAGCGGAGGGAGCGGAAGGCGATGAGGACGATCTCCAGCGGATCGAGCGAGCCCCGTGGATGCTCCGGAGCGCGCACTGGAGCCGGTTCTCTCACCGCGCGCTGCGACCGGTGCCTAGGACGCGCCATGATCCCTCCTGTCCGCTCCCGCATCGTCTTGAGCGCTCGCCGGGGCGGGTCGCACCGCGACGTGCTTCTCATCGGCTTCCATCAGACCGTCGCGCACGCGCACCGTGCGGGCCGTCTGCTCGGCGATGTCGGGCTCGTGCGTGACGACCATGATGGTCGCGCCCTCGTTGTTGAGCTGGTGGAACAGTGCGATGATCTCGTTGCCGGTCCGGGTGTCGAGGTTGCCGGTAGGTTCATCTGCGAGGAGGAGCGTCGGGCTCGTTGCGAGCGCCCGGGCGACCGCCACTCTCTGCCGCTCGCCGCCCGACAGCGTCGCCGGCAAGGTGCCGGCTTTGTCCGCAAGCCCCACCCGGTCAAGCATCTCGAGCGCCCGCCTACGGCGCGCGCGCCGTGGGTAGCCACCGTAGGTCAGGGGAGTCTCGACATTCTCGACGACGCTCAGCCGCGGCAGGAGGTGGAAGGCCTGGAAGACGAAGCCGATGGTACGGTTGCGCAACACTGCCCTGTCGAACTCGCTGAGGTGCGATACGTCCTCACCGTTGAGCCGGTAGCGGCCGTCGGTCGGGCTGTCGAGCAACCCGATGATGTTCATCAGCGTCGTCTTGCCCGAGCCCGACGGTCCCATGAGCGCCATCATCTCGCCCGCGGTGACCGTGAAGGTTACGCCCTTGAGGGCCCAGAATGGCTGGTCGGCCAGGCGGTACGCCTTCCGCACAGCATCGAGACTCACGACGTCAGGTGCCATGACCGCTCCCGCTCATCGCGGAGGGGGGGCCCGTAAGCCGCCCGCGCCCCCGAAAGGAACCGCACTGTTCCGGCGCTGTGTCGTCCCCTGGGCGGGCGAGTTGCTCGACGCCCCGTTCGTGCCGGCTTCGCCACTCACCAGCACTACCCCTCCATCCGGGACCGCGCCGGTGAGCACGCTGTTGATGCCCGACGTGCCGACGACGGCAACGCGCACCGGCTCGTAACTGCCGTCCGGCCGCCGAACCAGCACCTGGCTGCTGCCGTTGACCGTCCTCACCGCGCGGGCGGGCACCTGGAAGGTGTTCGGGATCTCGCGGGTCACGATGTTCGCCTGGCCTGTCATGCCTCCGCGCAGGGTGTGGTCGGCGTTGGGGATGTCGACCGTGACGTAGTAGATCGGGATGTTCGAGACGAGCGTGGCGGTCGGCGCGATGGAGCTCACGCGGCCAGCGAAGGTCCGGCTGCTGGTGGCGTCGAAGCTCACGCTGGCCGCCTGTCCCACGGCAACTTGCGTGACGTCGACCTCGGCGATCTGGGCCGCGAGTTGCACCGTTGCGTCGTCCACAACCGTCACGAGCGCGGTGGCGGCACCAGCGGTTTCGCCGACCGCACCGTCCACGGCGCTCACGGTCCCTGCGAAAGGAGCGTCGAGGCTGGTATCCGCGAGGTTCTGCTGCGCGGTCTTCAGGCTGAGCTCCGCCTGGGCCACACTCAGGCGGCTGCTCTCAAGGTCCTGCTGGTCGGCAGTGGCCTGAAGTTGCTGTGTCGTGAGCAAGGTGGACACGCTGGTCCTGGCGGCATTCAACGTCCCGGCGGCGTTGCTCAATGCGTCCTGGGCGTTCTGCACGTCCGAGGCGCTGGCGCTCCCCATACGGAACAACGTCTGCGTGAGCTCCGTCGTCGTCCGCTGGGTGTCGTATGCACGCTGTGCGGCATCGAGCGACACCTGCGCGCCGGCAATCTGCGAGGTGAGCGTGGCGTCGGCCTTGGCCTGGTTCGCCTGAAGCGATGCCAACGACGCCTGTGCTTGCTGCAACGCCAGCTGGGCGTTGTCAAACGCCCGCTGGTACGCAGTTGGGTCGAGCCGCGCAACTACCTGACCGGCGGACACGGCATCACCAACCGACGCGATGTTGAGGATCGGTCCGGCAACGGTCGGCGCCAGACTCACCGTCCGGATCGGCAAGAGGCTGCCCGGCCCCGCGACCGTGACCTTGAAGCTGGCATGCTTCACCACGGTCGTCACCGACGCCGGTGTGGGACTCCTGGAAGCCCGTCGATGCGCCACAATCAGGTAGCTCAACGCACCGGCCGCCAACACGATCACCACGAGCGCAAGCCAGCGGTATGCGCGGGGCCTTCGGCTCAGACGGGTCTTCTGACCCTCCATGTAAGCGTCACCTCCGAGGCCCGGCATTGCCGCACCTCCATCGCCGACATGGACGGATCGCGTTCTCTCCAGCCGCTCCTAGAGGATGCTACGGCCCATTTGTTAAGAACTTGTTGACGGAATGCGAAGCCTCCGAGAACCTCGCGGGCCTTGCGCCGGTTGGCAGGGGTTATGTGAAGAGCGATTCGATCCATCCAGGCTGGCGCCACGGACACACGGCCCTGGCACCAGCGCGCGGTTTCACGCCATGATGGGCGGCAGCAGTCTCGCGACGGTGAGGGATGAGGAAGGTGGGATGGGGCCGTTCGAGTACCTTTCGCTTCTGACCTCTGTGGTGATCGGTCTTGGGATCACGCGCTTGCTCGTTGGGATCGGCCGGGTGCTTCAGGGCCGGCGCGACCTGCGTCCGTACTGGGTCCACCTGCTGTGGTCCCTGAACGTGTTCGTGTTCCTGCTCCTGAACTGGTGGATCCTGTTCCGCTGGCGCGACCACGGCGCCTGGTCGTTCTACCTGTTCGTGTTCGTGCTTCTCAGCCCCATCGTGTCGTTCCTCTTGACGGTCCTGCTCTACCCCGAGCCGTTGGCGGACGAGGCGGACTTCGAGGCACACTTCTTCGCCAACCACCGCTGGTTCTTCGGTCTGGGGGCGATGCTACCTGTGATCGATCTGGGCGACACGCTGCTCAAGGGCTGGCAGCACTTCCTGCAGCAGGGGCCTCTGTACCTGGTGACGCTTGCGATCATCTTCGTGATGAGCGTCGTTGCGGCGTCGACCCGATCCAGGAGTTACCATGCCGCCTTCGCGTTGTTCTTCCTCGCCTATTTGCTCGGGTTCATCGGCATCAACCTGCGCGTGATCACTTGAAGCGCCAATCGGCCTCGCCGAGGCGGTGACCGTCAGCCGTCGTCCCGAAACTCGAACGGCGTCCAGGTCCCACCGTCACGGGCGCTGGCTACCACGGTCTCGATGAAGGCGACGCCGCGGGCCCCGTCGACGACGGTGGGATAGCTAGCATGAGGGAGGCCGCGGATGGCGTCTGCGATGCCGGCGTAGACGTTGGCGAAAGCCTCCAGGAAGGATTCCGGGTGGCCGGCGGGAATGCGGCTGGCTGCGATGGCGGTCTTGCCGAGGTAGCTGTTGCCAGGTGTCAGCACCCGATCGGGCCCGTCTGCGGTCCTGAGAAGCAAACGGTTGGGGTCTTCCTGATGCCACGCGAGGCTGCCCTTCTCGCCGTAGACGCGGATGCGTAGGTCGTTCTCCTCGCCGACCTCGATCTGGCTCACCGCTAGGATCCCCTTTGCGCCCCCGCGGAAGTGCAACAAAACGGTCGCATCGTCGTCGAGGCGACGTCCGTCGACGAAGGTTGTGAGGTCGGCACACAGCGACGCGATCTCCAGGCCCGTGACGGTGTTGACCAGGTTCTCGGCGTGGCTGCCGATGTCGCCAATGGCGCCGCCGACCCCGGAGCGCGCGGGATCGGTGCGCCACTCCGCCTGTTTGTTTGCGCCGGTGGCCTCGGTGCGACTGGCGAGCCATCCCTGGTGGTACTCGACGAGGACCTTGCGGAGCTTGCCGAGAACGCCCTCATGCACCAGTCGGCGGGCCTCCTTGACGAGCGGGTAGCCGGTGTAGTTGTACGTCACGGCGAACACTACGCCCGTCTCACGCGCGATTCGCATCAACGCGCTCGCCTGCTCGCGCCCGAGCGCCAGCGGCTTGTCGCAGATCACGTGGAAGCCTGCCTCGGCGAAGGCCTTCGCCACCGGGAAGTGCACGTCGTTGGGGGTGACGATGCTCACCGCCTCTATCCGCTCGGATGCCGGCAGCGCCTGCTCCGCCGCGAGCATCTCTTGCCAGCTCCGGTACGCTCGCGGGAGACCGATGTCGCGAGCGCTGGCGAGCGCCTTCTCGGGCGTGCTCGAGAGCGCCCCCGCCACGAGCGCGAAGTTGTTGTCCAGCCGCGCCGCAGTCCGGTGGACCGCCCCGATGAAGGCGCCCGAACCGCCGCCGACCATGCCGAGCCGAATGGGATTGGCGGGCTCACGCACGCTCTAGGCTCCTCGTTCCTCGTCCTGTATGTCGCCGGCCCTGCTGCTGAAGGCGGCGTCGAAGGCCTCACGGGAAGGCTCGAAGTCCAGCGCTCGGACGAAGGCCGCCGCCTCGGTCGCGCCGTGGATCCTGTCCATGCGCGCGTCCTCCCACTCGACCGCCAGCGGTCCGTTGTAGCCGATGTCGTTCAGTGCGACGATGATTTCTTCGAAGTCGATGTCGCCGCGCCCGGGGCTGCGGAAATCCCAGGTGCGACGTGCATCCCCGAAGGTGGTGTGGCCGCCGAACACGCCAACCGTGCCATCGCCCCGGCCCCACCACACGTCTTTGACGTGGACATGTGCAATGCGCTCGGGGAAGCGTCGCAGGAACAGGACATAGTCGACGCCCTGGTAGGCGAGGTGGCTGGGGTCGTAGTTGAATGCCAGACGACGGTGATGGCCCACGGCTTCCAGCGCTCGCTCTGCCGTGGCGATGTCGAAGGCGATCTCGGTGGGGTGGACTTCCAGCGCGAAGGTGACGTTCTCGGCCTCGAACGCAGCGAGGATGGGCTCGAAGCGCTGCGCGAAGTCGACGTAGCCCCGCTGCCAATAGTCCTGGCCGGTTGGCGGGAAGGCATAGATACTGTGCCAGACAGCGCTGCCGCTGAAGCCTGTGATCACATCGACACCGAACCTTCGTGCTGCCCGGGCGGTATCGATCAGCTCGTGGGCGGCGCGCTGGCGCACCCCTTCGGGATCGCCGTCTCCCCACACGCGCTCGGGCACCACGTCCTGATGGCGCTCGTCGACGGGGTCGCAGATGGCCTGGCCCACCATGTGGGCGGCCAAGGCGTAGCAGGCCAGGTGATGTTGCTCCAGGAGCTCGCGGCGTTCGCGCACGTAGCGCTCGTCCTCGAGAGCCTTGCGCACGTCGAAGTGGTCTCCCCAGGTGCACAGCTCGAGGCCGTCGTACCCCATCTCCTTGGCCAGAGGCGCGAGCTGGGACAACGGCATGTCGGCCCACTGGCCGGTGAACAGGATGACGGGCCTTGCCATGGTTGCCTCCTCGGCTGGACCGTGGTGCCGCGGGCATCGGTCGATCGCCGTTGCGACACGTCCACACAGGCATGGTAGACCGGCGCCGACGTGAGCGCCGGCCGTCGGCGGGAACAAGCTGCCACAGCGCACCCGGCAGCCGCCCCAGCGGCGAAGGCCTAGGGCAGGCCCCAGCCTGGGGGCAGCGATGCCGAGACGAGGAGCTGGCTCAGTGTGATGGTGGCCGTGCCGTTGCTCTGCACGCTTCCCTGGATCTCGACCCCGAGCCGGAACGAACCGGACTGGATCCGGGCCAGTGCGGCTGCGTTGTTCTGGCTGTCGAGCTGGAAGCTGGCGATCACTGTCGTGGTCTGCCCGGCCGGTAGCGACGGGAGCTGGACCTGCTTCGCTTGGTACTGCGCCTGGAATGCGTCCGAAGCGGACGCATCGGCGACATAGAGCGTCGCGGTGAGGGGCCCGATCGCGCTGGTGGGGTCGATCGCTGCGGTGGCGGTGAGCCCGAAGGCATCGATCACCGAGAAGGCGCTCGACGGCACGCCGAGCTGCGACAGGTCGATCAGTGCGCCGGGATTCGTGGCCAGCGTGCTGAAAGGCAACCGGATGTCTGCGCTGCCGGTGGTGGCCAGGTAGCTCGCCGAGGCCTGCGTCTGGCTTTGACTGAGGAATGGGACGAGGTCGGCTTGGACGGTGACGGCAGTGTGCCTCGAGCATCCCGCCAGGGTCATCGCCAAGCCGGCGACGGCCGTCAGCAACAGCAGGCGGGTGCGCCTTCCAGTCGGGCTCATGCGTGGCCTCCTCATAGTCCGAAGCCGAGCGAGGCGGACACCCCGTAGGCCTGGTGGTCGGTGAACGGCGAGCGGTGCGAGCTCAGGGCCACATCGAGCCCCACACCGGCGGCACGCACGCCGGCTCCAACACCGACGCGCAGCCCGTCCTGATAGCCGACGCCGGCGCGCACGGCGAGGGGTCCGAAGCTGGCTTCGGCGCCGGCATGCGCCGCCCAGCCGCCTGACACGTCCAGGTTGCCGTCGGCCGCCAGCAGCAGGTCCATCCCTGGCACCCCGAGCCGGCCGCGTCCCATGTCGAGGGCGAGGTTGGCGCCGACCTGCATGTGCCTGGCGATCTCGATCGTTCGCACCGTTCCCAGATCGGTCGTGGTGCTTCCTGTCTGGTCACCCTGGTAGTGCGTCTGGCGCAGGTTCCAGACCATGACGCCGGCGTGACGGACCGAGAGACCGGCGGTCAACGTCCCGACTCCGGTGGGGATCGACGCCGCCACGCCAGCCGCACCCAGGCCGCCGTAGCCGACGTTGCCGTACATCACGCCGCCGACCGAAAGCGTTCCGTCGTAGCTGTAGGTGACGGTCCCGGTGTAGTTTCCGCTGCTGTCCTGCTGGGCCTGCGCCTGGCCCTGGAAGCTCGCCTCACCTCTCGCCAGGCCGGCGATCGCCGAGAGCCGGACACCGGCATAGAGGTGACCTCCGCCGAGCACGTCGACCGGGAGCGGAATCGGCACCGCCGCGCCGACGTCCAGCGCGACGCCCGCCTCTGCGGTGGCAGTGAGGGTGCCGGACGCGCTTGCGCTGCCGCTTCCGAGGACGGCCCTGAGGTCCGGGCCGGGCGTGAACTTCGCATAGATGCTGGTGAAGGGCCGCACCCCGAACGTCAGCGGCCCCACGCCTCCGCCCAGGGGTAGGTCGAAGCCGGCATCGAAGCTGGTGGGATCGGTGAGCCGCAACGCGGAGCCTCCGCTGAAGGCCACGCTGAGCCCGCTGCCATCGACGGTGAGGACGACGTCCGTGGGGCTGACCGCGGGATTCAGCAAGTACTGACCCAGGTTGCTCGCCTGATCGAGGGTCGACAGCGCGTCGAAGCCTGGGCCGTAGGGGTTCCAGTAGTCCGCGGTCAGGGCCGAAAGCGCGCCCAGCGGCAGCGCCAAGCTGGTTCCAGCCGCCCCCGGAAGTGCGGCGAAGGCCGGGTTGTCGACGGCCGCTCCGGGCCCAGGTACCGTGACACCGCCCATGCCCAGCGAGCGTGCGTCCTGGGCACGAGCGGCGGTGGCGCCGAGGGCAACTGCGGCGAGCAACGCCACGACGCCGGCACGGGCAAGTGCTCGCGGCGGACGGGTGACGCGTGGCATTGCTGAGGCCGTCATGACGCTCCTTCAAGCGGGCCAGTTGCGCGCTTGGACCCATTGGAGCGGGCCGAGCGCCTGCATGCCATGAAACCTTTCGCTATGTCAGGGGCGCCAGACCGGGCCCAGGGGGATTTGCAGCGCAACCAGAGGGTCGGCGCGTGGCGCGGCGCGTCATTGGGTCCGCCGCGTCGGTCGCGTGATAGGATTTGCTGCGTTGTTGAAGTCTGGGGGCCGCACCGGATTCGGCGCCGGAAGGCGCAGGTAGGCGGGTGCGGCCCTTCGAAGTCCAGGGCCCGTAGCCACTGCTTTCCACGTTCGCATGCGTGCGGGAGACGACGTGACCGACATCCTGGAAGCGCCATCCGAGGACGCGCGACCGCGCGGTCAGGCGCGTGGGCGGCGAAGCTGGTGGCGGCGGCTGGCGGCTGACAGGACGGGCATGCTCGGCCTGGTGCTCGTCGTCCTGGTGGTGTTGGCGGCGGCGCTGGCGCCGTTGATCGCGCCGTTCAATCCCAACAAGCAGTTCGCAGACGGGTTGAGCCAGTACGGCATGCCTCGTCCGCCCGACACCCGGTATCTTCTCGGGACCGATCTGCTCGGCCGCGACCTCCTGTCACGGATCCTCTTCGGCGCCCGCGTCAGCCTCGTCATCGGCTTGGTGGCCAACGGCGTGGCGGTGGCTATCGGGGCGGCCGTGGG
>CAYOXR010000280.1:0-1645 GCA_964407955.1 uncultured bacterium
GAGAAGGCGCTCGCCGCGAGCGGCCTGGGGTGGACGGTGCTGCGTCCCGGCGGCCTGACCGACGGACCCGGCTCCGGCCGGGTGCGTCTGGGTGAGAACCTGGGCGAGGGCGGCAGCGTGCCGCGGACCGACGTGGCGCGGGTGGCGGTGGCGGCGCTGCGTCTGGGCGCGGCCGAGGGCCGTGCGCTCGAGCTGCTCTCCGGCGACACTCCCATCGAAGAGGCGCTGCGGGGACTCTAGTCCTGGTCGACGCGCCAGCCCGAGGCTAGACTTGGAGCACCGGCAAGCCCGGGGGCGCGGGGGGCGACGCACCGTCCCCGCGATGCCCTGCGCCCGCCCGGTGCGGCGGCGCCGCGTGTCGGCGAGGCACGTCGGCCGAGTCGGCGTTCGACCCGGTCGGGTCTTCATCTCAGGAGGAGGCGTCCATGATCCCCAAGGCTCCCTTCGGCAGCACCGGCCATGACAGCACCCGCACCCTGTTCGGTGCGGCCGCCCTGAGCGACGTCAGCCAGGGCGACGCCGACCGGACCATGGAGCTGATCCTCGACCATGGCCTGAACCATATCGACGTGGCGGCCAGCTACGGCGACGCCGAGCTGCGCATAGGTCCGTGGATGGAGAAGCACCGCGGCGAGTTCTTCCTCGCCAGCAAGACGGGCGAGCGCAGCTACCAGGCCGCGCGCGACGAGATCCGGCGCTCGCTGGAGCGGCTGCGGACCGACCGCCTCGACCTGATCCAGCTACACAACCTCGCCGAGGACGATGAATGGGAGGTTGCCATGGGCGAGGACGGTGCCCTGCGCGCCTGCGTGGAGGCGAGGGACGAGGGCCTGGTGCGGTTCATCGGCGTCACCGGTCACGGCCTGGGCATCGCGGCCATGCACCTCAAGAGCCTGGAGCGCTTCGCATTCGACAGCGTGCTGTTCCCGTACAGCTACGTTCTGCTGCGCGACGCGCGCTACCGGGCCGACGTCGACCGCCTGCTGGCCGTGTGTCGCGAACGCGGCGTGGCCATCCAGACAATCAAATCGCTCACGCGCCGGCCCTGGGGCGAACGGCGCCAGACGCGGGCCACCTGGTACGAGCCGCTGGAGGACCCGGACGACATCGCCGTCGCCGTGCACTGGGTGCTCGGGCACGACGGGCTGTTCCTGAACACGGTCGGCGACATCGACGTGCTGCCGCACGTGCTCGATGCCGCCGCGAGCTTCACCGGGCCGGTGGACGACGCGACCATGCGGGACGTGGTGGAGCGGCGGCGCATGGAGCCGCTGTTCGTGCGCTGAGCGGAAAGGGGCAGCGCTGCCGCCAGCGGCGGCGCGCGGTCCACGAGGCGCCGGGTGGGAGCCCGCGAGTTTCGTGATAACGTACGTCCACTGGCGTTGATGGGGTTGGCGTGGCGGTCGGGTGCGGGGCACCTTTGATTCCGCGCCGTCGCCGTACCGTCATCTTTCGCCAACCTGGGAGTTCGTGAGCGCGGGGACTACGCTGCGCGCCGCGCCGCACGGCGCAACCGGGAGCGCACGGCTGCGCCTGGTGTCCTCGTTGCCTTGACCGAGAGGATGTGCGTGACGAACGACGCGGACACCGGGAGCGACGCCCCGCTGCTCGCTGCCAGGAACCTGAGCAAGTCGTTCCGCGGGCT
>CAYOXR010000281.1:0-2608 GCA_964407955.1 uncultured bacterium
GATCTGGCGTGGCACCACCAGCTCCTGCCGTCGGCCCTTGCCTTTGACGTCGGGTGGTTGCACCTCGAAGCGGCTGGCCGTGAGCTTGAGGATGTCGGCCATGGTGAGGTTCAGCTCGCTCGGCGCGAAGACGTCCGAAAGCGCCTTGGCGACGGTCTGCTGGTCGAGCGTGGCCTGGTTCATGGAGGCATAGACGATGGCGCGCACGAGCGCGCCTTCCAGCTCGCGAATGTTGGACGTGACGTGGCGTGCGATGTAGTCGATGACGTCGGCCGGCACCTTCACGCCGCGGTACTCGGCGTTCATCTTCAGGATGGCGATGCGCGTTTCCAGCTCGGGTGCCTGGATGTCGGTGATCAGCCCCCACTCGAAGCGGCTTCGCAGGCGCTTCTCCAGCGTGGGGATGTCCTTCGGGGGCCGGTCCGAGGAGAGGATGATCTGCTTGCCGGATTCGTAGAGGGCGTTGAAGGTGTGGAAGAACTCCTCCTGCGTGCGCTCCTTGCCGGCGATGAACTGGATGTCGTCGATGAGCAGCAGATCGATGCTGCGGTAGCGGTCGCGGAAGGACACCATGCGGTCCTCGCGGATGGCATTGATCATCTCGTTGGTGAACGCCTCGGTGGTGGCGTACTCCACGACGAGGCTCGGGAAGCTCTCGGCCACGGCGTGACCGACGGCGTGCATCAGGTGGGTCTTGCCGAGGCCGGCGTCGCCGTACAGGAACAGCGGATTGTAAGCCCGGCCGGGCGCCTCTGCTACCGCCAGCGCGGCCGCGTGGGCGAGGTTGTTGTTCGGGCCCACGACGAAGTTGGAGAACACGTACTTCGGGTTGAGGTGCGCCCGCGGCGCGCGCGGCGCGGGAACGCTCTCGTGGTGCGTGCTGAACATGTCCTGTTGCTCGATCGTCTGGAACGGCACCACCTGGAACGCCACCCGTGGCGCGTCCGCGCCGAGGTCCTTCAGGGTGCGCTCGATGAGGCTGGCGTAGTGGCCCTTCAGCCAGTCGCGCGCGAACGAGTGCGGGACGCCCACCATGAACGCGCCGTTGTCGATGCCGAGCGGTTTGACCTGGCGGAACCAGGTGCGAAACTCCACCTCGGGGATCTCCTCTCGGAGCGCCTCGAGTATGTCCCGCCAGATGGCTTCGTCACGGCTCAGCATGCCTGCAGTGTCCCCTCGCCCGCGTCCGGCCGGCGCGGCAGCCGTGCGCTCGGCTCGGACGCGCGTGACCGCGGCCGTCCACTCGCGTGTTGTCCTGGGCCCCACCTCGCATCGTGACGCCGAGGCCGGGACTCGGGCGCGACCCTCCGCCGCCCGGGGCCGGTGCCCGCCTGCGGTGCGGAGCTTCAGGGCCGCAGTCTATCAGAACGGCGGGGCCGATCCGGGCCGAAGCAAGCGCTGTCTAGAGAAGCCTGCCGCCGACCGGCCGCCGATGGCCCCGTCGCGTCCGGAGAGGACAGTGACGGGGCGGGCGCGGTAGGCTTCGGGGACGCGGCCACGGGCCGGAAAGGTGATATTGGCAGCATGCAGTTCGACGTGATTGTCGTGGGCGGCGGTCACGCTGGCATCGAAGCGAGCGTGGCTGCTGCCAGGCTTGGTGCGCGCACCGCGCTGGTGTTGCCGAACCCCGACAAGATCGGGGTGATGCCGTGCAATCCGGCGGTCGGCGGGCCGGGCAAGTCGCAGCTCGTGTACGAGATCGTGGCGCTGGGAGGCGTCATGGGGCGGTTGGCGGATGACACGGCCATCCACGCGCGGACGCTCAACGCCAGCAAGGGCCCGGCCGTGCAATCGCTGCGGGTCCAGAACGAGCGCGACGGCTACGCATCGGCCGCGAGGGCGCTGGTGGAGGCGGCGCCGGGCCTCGACGTGGTTCGAGCCGAGGTGGCGTCGCTGTTGGTCGAGCGCGGCCGGGTGGCCGGGGTGGAGACGTCGGACGGTCGCCGCCTGCGCGCGCCCAGCGTGGTTCTATGTACCGGGACGTTCCTGGCGGGCGTGGTGTGGTACGGCAAGCAGCAGCGCGCCGCGGGGCGACAGGGCGAGCCGCCGGCGCGGCACCTGTCGAAGAGTCTGCGGGACACCGGCCACGCCCTGATGCGGTTCAAGACCGGGACCCCGCCGCGCATCCGCTCGGACTCGGTGGCCTTCGGCGCGCTGACGGAGGTGCCGCCCGACCGGCCACCGCGGAGCTTCACCGGGCGGCCGGGTCCGCGCAGCACCGCGATGTCGACATGGCTGACGCGCACCACGCCAGCGACGCACCGTCTGATCGCCGACAACCTGGAGGCGTCTGCGATGTACGGGGGCGTCATCGAAGGGCGAGGGCCGCGCTACTGTCCGTCGATCGAGGACAAGGTCGTGCGCTTTGCCGACCGCGACCACCACCTGCTGTTCGTGGAGCCCGACGGGGTCCAGACCAGCGAGGTCTACCTGCAGGGCTTCTCGAGCTCGATGCCGCCGATCCTGCAGGATGACATGATCCGAACCTTGCCGGGTTTCGAGCGCGCGGTGATCCAGCGCTACGCCTACGCCGTCGAATACGACGTACTGCAGCCCACGCAGCTCGATGTCACCATGATGTCGAAGCGGCTGCCGGGGCTGTTCAGTG
>CAYOXR010000282.1:0-4387 GCA_964407955.1 uncultured bacterium
CGGGCAACATCTTCCTGGGTCGCGAGCTGGTGCGCTTCGGCGCGGGGCCGCTGAAGGTGCTCAACAAGCGGCGCATGCAGGCCGCCGCCCGCGAGCTGCTCGGGCGGCTCGCGCTGGAGCTGCCGTCGAGCGGCACCGAGGTCGGCATGCTGTCTGGCGGGCAGCGCCAGAGCGTGGCGATCAGCCGGGCGCTGTACACCCGCCCGAAGCTGGTCGTCCTCGACGAGCCGACCTCGGCGCTGGCGGTCACCGAGGCGCGCAAGGTGCTCGAGCTGCCCCGCACGCTGGCCGCCCAGGGCGTCGCCGTCATCATCATCAGCCACACGCTGCAGGACGTCCTGGACGTCACCGACCGCATCGTGGTGCTACGCAAGGGACGCAAGGTCGCCGACGTCGCCACCGCCGAGACCTCGCTCGAGGAGCTCGTGACCTTCATCGTCGGAAGCGAGCGCGCCAAGGGAGCCGGCTATGCGTGAGCCCGCAGCGATAGCGCCGCCGCCCACGCGGCGCGACTGGCGCCAGCTCATCCTGGACTACGGCATCTACCTCATCCTGATGCTGTTCGTGGTGGCGATGGCGCTGCTGAGCCCGAACTTCCTGCGCACCACGAACCTTCTCAACATCGTCACACAGGCGTCCACCGTGGCGGTCATCGCCGTGGGCGCCACGATGGTCATCCTGCTGGCGGAGATCGACCTGTCGGTGGGGTCGGTGGCGGCGCTGACGGGGGCCGTGACGGCCGGCGTGATCAAGGCCGGCGCCGGGGCCTCCTCCGCAGGCTTCGGCTGGCTGGTGCTCGCCGTCGTCACCGGGCTGGCCATCGGCACGGCGCTCGGCGCCCTGAACGGCGCGCTTACCGTGTGGGGCGGCATCCCGTCGTTCATCGTCACGCTCGGCATGCTCTCGGTCGGGCGCGGCCTGACCCTGCTCTACACCGGCGGGCGGCCGATCTTCGACCTGGGAGCCGGCTTCGCCACGCTGGCGTACGGCCGGCTGGGGCCGGTGCCGGTGCCGGTGCTCATCCTCATCGCGCTCTACGCGCTGGCCGCGCTGTTCCTCCACACCACCCAGCTGGGCCGCTACATCTACGCAGCCGGTTCCAACCGTCGCGCGGTTGCGCTCGCCGGCGTCAACGTCAGGCGCCTCAAGGTGGGGGTGTTCGCGCTCGCCGGCACGCTGGCAGGAATGGGCGGCGTGCTGCTCACGTCGCGGCTCGACTCCGCGCAGCCGACCGCAGCGAGCGGCTGGGAGCTCGACGTCATCGCCGCGGTGGTGCTCGGCGGCACCAGCCTCTACGGCGGCCGCGGTGCGGTGGTGAAGACGCTGGTCGGCGCCATCATCCTGCAGCTCATCTCCAACGGCCTCAACCTGCTGAACGTGCAGGCGTACTGGCAGCAGATCACCAAGGGCGGCGTCATCTTGGTCGCGCTCCTGCTGGAGCGCTCCATCCGCCGCGTGAGAGGAGGGAGCGAGATGTGACCGTGCCCGGTCGCCCGGCTCGCCGGCCGCGCTCGCGGACGGCGTCGACGCGGGCGCCGGGCTGCCTCCAGACACCCGGAGAGCGAGCAGGAGCCATGAAAGGAAGGGTGTTTCGATGGAACGTCGCAACCCGCATATCGGGCCGGAAGGTCGTGCCAGAGACGGCGTCGGGCGCCACCTCGCGGGCGCCATGCGCTGGCTTCTGGCGCTCGGCGCAGCGCTGCTGGTCGGCGGCGCCGGCGCCCAGGCGACCACCACCGTCGGGCTGTCGCTGTCCACGCTGAACAACCCGTTCTTCGTCGACGTGCGCGACGGCGCTCAGCAGGAAGCCCAGCTCTACGGTATCCGGCTGGTTGTCACCGACGCCCAGAACGACCTCAACAAGCAGATCTCCGACATCGAGGACCTCATCCAACAGCACGTCGACGTGCTGCTCGTCAACGCCACCGACAGCGCCGGCGTGGTGCCGGCGGTCAAGAAGGCCAACGACGCCGGCATCCCGGTGTTCGCGATCGACCGGGCCATCGATACCAGCACGGGCGCGCACGTCGTCGCGCAGATCGCGTCCGACAACGTCTACGGTGGCCGGTTGCAGGCGCGGCGCGTGGCACAGGTTCTCGGCGGCGCCGGCAATGTCGTCGAGCTGGAAGGGATCCCCGGCGCCTCGGCCGCCATCGACCGCAAGTCCGGCTTCGAGGGCGAGCTCAAGAGCGTCGCCCCCAACATGAAGATCATTGCCGACCAGCCGGCCGGCTTCGACCAGGCCCAGGGCCTCAACGTCATGCAGAACATCCTCCAGGCCCACCAGAATCAGATCGATGCGGTGGTGGCGGCCAACGACTCCATGGCGGTGGGCGCGCTCCAGGCCATCCAGCAAGCCGGAGCCAAACGGCCGAACGGCAGCCCCATCGTGGTCATCGGCTTCGACGCCATCGACCAGGCGCTCGCGCAGATCAAGGCGGGCACCATGGACTCGACCGTCGCCCAGCAGCCCAAGCTGATGGGACGGCTCGGCGTCGCCGCCGCCCACATGCTCTCGCTCGACAGCCTGATGTTCTCGACGCTGTCGAACGGCCAGTTCATGCCGGTCGCGGTGCAGCTCATCACCCAGCAGAACCTGCCCTAGCGCACCGCGTCGGCGGCCCCGTTGCCGGCCCGTCCTACACGGCGGGCCGGCAGATCGCTGCCGTCGCGCTGCCCCGGCCCGTCACGACCCGCTTGCGGGTCCGCCGGCAGCGCGCGGGCGGGCGGGCGCGAGGCGCCTGAGCGCCTCGCGCTCGAGCTCGTCATCGAGCCCTTCGAGAGGGGGCCAGCCGCGGCGCTCGCCGATCCAGCCGAGCAAGCGGTCTGCGAGGCCGGGGTTGCGCGCCAGCACGGGGCCGTGAAGGTAGGTGCCCACCACGTGGCCGGACACCACCCCCTCGCCGGCGGCTCCGTCGGCATCGTTGCCGTGACCCTGCACCACGCTGCCGAGCGGCGTGCCGGCATGCAGCGCGGTGCGGCCGCCGTGGTTCTCGAAGCCGACCAACGCACCGCCCGCCAGCGCGCTCTCCACCACCAGCCGGCCGACCAGGCGCGGCATCCCGGCCACAGTGGTGACGGGAAGCAGGCCGAGCCCCGGCAGCGTGCGCCCGCTCACCTCGAAGCTCTCGCCGAGCAGCTGATAGCCGCCGCAGATCACCAGCCCCACGACGCCGTCGTCGAACAGCGCCCGCAACTCCGCTTGGTGCCGGCGCAGATCGTCGAGCACCAGGCCCTGTGCCAGGTCCTCACCACCGCCGATCACCACCGCCTCGACGTCAGCGGGAAGCGTGTCTCCCACGTCCAAGCGCAGGACCTCGGCGGAGGCGCCGCGCCAGCGAAGGCGCCGGTCGAGCACCGTCAGGTTGCCGCCGTCGCCGTAGGTGCCCAACTGGTCGGGGTACAACCAGGCGATGCGCACCGGCCGAGCGGCGTCGATCGCGCCGCCGGGCGGCCGGGCCGGCTCGCCGCGCCCGCCGCCCTGCGCTGGGCGAGCGGTCCCGGAGGCCACAGGGGTGGCGTCCGAACCGGCGGGCCGCGGCAGCGCGAGCGGCTCGGGCAGGGTGGGCGCCAGCGGGCCCTGCATCAGGCCGTGGGCGCGCTTGAGGTTGGTGTAGGTGGAGAGCATGAGCACGGAGCCGCCCGCCGGGACCGAGCGCACCGCTGCCGTCAAGGCGTCGCGCGCGGTGGGGTAGGCAACTGCGGCCGGCGGCGGCTCGAGATAGCGCATGCGGATCATGAACTCCAGGGCACGGGTGCCGCTCACCGTCACGCACCCCAGGCCGTCGCCGTAGCGCGCGTCCCACAACCACGACACGTCCACGCCGTCGGCGGCGCCGTCGTTGATCAGGAAGACGTGGGCGTCGGGGCGATCCTGGGCCAGGTTCCAGCTCATGCTCGCGGGGTTCTTGACCAGCGCCAGGCTGACGGTTCGCCCCTCGAGGCGGCTCACCTCACCGCGCCCACCGACCGCGTCGGGCCACGCGTCCAGGCGCGGCGTCTCGCCCAGCCAGAGCATCGTCGCCAGCGCCGCAGTGGCGCTGTACGGGTGGAGATACGGGGGCAGCGGCGGGTAGCGACCGTCGCCCATCGCCACGCCGTCCTCACCGAGCCGCGCCTGGAAGGGTGTGTCGGGGTTGGCGAAGCCGCAGCGGCGACAGCGGTAACGCCCCAGGTGCGCGTAGTAGCGCTCCTCGTAGTCGAGCTCGCCGCCGCACAGCGGGCACGCGGGCGTGTCGCTGGGCACATCCATCGCGGGCAGCGCGGCCCGGAACCAGACAGTGCGGCCCTCCACCGCCAGGCTGGCGACCAGCGGGTCGTCGCCGTTGAGCATCAGCGTCGCCTCGGGCAGCGCGGCGATGGCCTCGGCCAGATTACGCCGGGTGGT
>CAYOXR010000283.1:0-4731 GCA_964407955.1 uncultured bacterium
CGGCCGGCCGGTGCGTTCGAAGTGGGCCCGCATGACTGGCTGCCTGAAGCCGATCCACTGGGCGCGGCCGGTCTCCTGCGACTGCACGTCGTGACGCTCGCTGCCGTGGCCCATGGGCAGCACGTAGTCGGCGAACCAGGCCGACTCGTTCCAGGTGGGGGTGAGCGCCACGTGGCAGGCGATCTTGCTCTCGTCGGTGAGGGCCTCGAGCCAGGTGAAGCCATCGGGGTTGGTCCACACCGGGTTGTAGACGCGGGTGAAGTACACGTCGATGTGGCCGCGCCCCTCCTTGAGCAGGTGCGGCAACAGGTAGCTCATCTCGAAGAAGGCCAGCGGGTACTCACCCGGCATGTGAAGCTCCTGCCACCAGCTCGGCCCCGGAGCGGGGTTCGGTTGCGGGGCCTCGTGCTTGGTCCAGGTATTGGGCCAGAATCCGCCCGGCGTGCCGATCGAGCCGGTGAGGGCGTGGAGCAGCATGAGGCAACGCGCCACCTGCCAGCCGCCCTCGTTGCCGGCGCCGGCGCTTCGCCAGTTGTAGCTCGAGAAGCGCGTGCCCGCCCGCGCGATCAGTGCGGCCAGCGTTTCGATGCGCTCCTGCGGGATGCCGGACTCCTCGGCCGCGAAGGCGAAGGTGTACTCGGCGTAGAGCTCCTGCAGCACCTCCTCGAAGGCCTCGAAGGTGGGCGCCGGGTCGGACCGCTCGGCCGTCATGTAGGCCTCCCAGTTCCACCAGCGGCGCACGAACTCCCGGTCGTAGGCGCCCGAGCGGATGAGGTGATTGGCCACGGCCAGCAGCACCGCCGCCTCGCTGCCCGGGTAGCTGGGCAACCACAGGTCGGCGCCCGAGGCGGTGTTGCTGAGCCGCGGATCGAACACGGCGACCTTGCAGCCACGGGCGCGGGCCTCCACGATGCGCTGGGCGTGGGGATTGAAGTAGTGACCGGTCTCGAGGTGCGCCGACAGCAACAGGATGACGTCCGCCTCGGCGAAGTCGGGCGAGGGCCGGTCGATGCCCATCCAGAACGCATAGCCGGCTCGTGCACTGCTCGAGCAGATGTTGGTGTGGCTGTTGTGCCCGTCGATGCCCCAGGCCTGGAGCACGCGGTTGGTGAAACCGTCCTCGCCCGGGCGGCCGACGTGGTAGACGACGTGGCGGCCCTGGCTCTCGATGATGTCGGCGCGGATTCGCGCGGCGATGTCGTCCAGCGCCTCGTCCCAGGACACCCGCGTCCACTTCCCGGCGCCGCGCGTGCCGTCCCGCTTGAGCGGGTAGAGCAGGCGGTCGGGGTCGGTGATCTGGTTGTGCGTGGCCGGGCCCTTGGCGCAGTTCCGGCCGCGCGAGCCCGGGTGCAGCGGGTTGCCCTCCAGCTTGCGGATCGCGCCGCTGTCGTGGTCGATGTAGGCGAGCAGGCCGCAGGCGGACTCGCAGTTGAAGCACAGGGTCGGCACCAGGTCGTAATGCCGGCCCTCCTCTCGCCCGCGCGCCGAGCGGTCCTCGTGCCAGTCGGGCCAGGCGTTCGACGGCGGATGGCTGTCGAGGCCGATCTCGCTGGGGCCGGGGAAGCTGGTGCGGTGGCCGGCGGGGGAGGCGTAGCGCGGCCCGACGTCGGTGACGAGCCGTCGCGGCCGGGCACGGAGTGCGTCCAGCAGACGGCTGTGAAGCGAGCCTGGGCGTTCGGTCGACGGCATGAGCCCCTCCTGTCCGCTTCAGGCGAGCGGAACGGCCTGACCGGCCTGGACATAGGCGTGCTCGAAGGCCAGCAGGCCCGCGAGGCTGCAGAGCGCGGCCAGCGACAGCAGCCATGCGCCGCCGCCGATCAGGCACAGAATGGCGGGAACCACGGAACCGAGCGCGACCCCCGACCAGAAGTAGCCCCGGAAGGCGCCGTGCGTGAGCTGATGCTCGGCTGCCCGGGCGTGGGCGGTGCCGGTGGGTTGCGCCAGCTCGCTCGCCACGATGAGGCCGTGCGCTGATGCGGCGGCCAGCAGCACCCAGCGCAGCGGACCCGGCACGCCGGCCGCGGCGCCCGCGGCGGCGGCGAGGATCAGCACGGCGCTGCCGGCAAGGACCGCCTGCACCGCCATGTGGCTGGGAAGAAGCGGGTTCTGCCACAGGTCGCGGGCCTTGGCCTGGGCGAACAGGTAGGCGGTGTAGACGGCGGTCGCCAGCGCGATCGGAACGATCGGCCAGGCCAGCGCCCACTGGAAGCCGGTGGCGCCGAGGAGCGAGCCGACGAGCCAGAGCACGATCAGCGTCCCGAAGGCGCCGATGATGAAGGCGCCGCGCACCAGCCAGGAGCGCCACTGCGGGCGCGTGAAGATGGTGTAGAAGCGCAGCGGGTGCGACAGGTCCCACACCAGCAGAACGCCCGTCGCGGCCAGGAAGACGCCGGCGATGAGCGGGGCCGCCCAGCGGACCAGCGGTCCGCCGATGTCGAGCCAGCCCAAGGCGGCGGCGATCACCGCCATCATGAACGTGCCCGCGGAGATCGACTTGGTCCAGGTGTAGAGGCTCACCCGCACGTCCCAGGGGCGCTTGTGGGCGACGTCATAGGTGACCATCGCGGCGGCCGCGTTGTTCGAGCTCCAGCCGGCCGGCAGGCGGCTGCCGCCGTGGCCCGCGAGGTCGCGGGGCTGCTCGCTCCACTGGTGCATGCCGCCTGGCGGGGTGGTCGCGGCCAGCGGGTCGAGGGTGGCCTGGTCGACGCCCAGGTAGTAGAGCTTGGGGCTGGTGTGCTTCTCGGGGCGGCGCACGGCGACATTGGCGCGACCCACGAGCCGAGCCACCTTGCTCTCGGGCTCGTGAAGGTCGCCCACCAGGATCGCCTCGGCCGGGCACACCGAGACGCAGGCCGGCTCCAGACCGGCGTCGATTCGATGGCTGCAGAAGTTGCACTTCTCGGCGCTGCCGTCCTCGGGGTTGATGAAGATGGCGTCGTAGGGGCAGGCGGCGATGCACGCCTTGCAGCCGATGCACACGTCCTTGTCGAAGTCGACGATGCCGTCGGGACGCTGGTACATGGCGGTGACGGGGCAGGCCGCGACGCAGGGCGGGTCGGCGCACTGGTTGCAGCGCGTCACCTGGAAGCTGCGCCGGGTGTTGGGAAAGGTACCCTTCTCCACGTGCTTGACGAAGGTGCGCGTGACGCCCACCGGCACCTCGTTTTCGCTCTTGCAGGCTACCGTGCAGGCGTGGCAGCCCACGCAGCGGGTGTGGTCGATGACCTTGATCCACTGCGGGTCGTGATCGCGGTAGAGCTCGTCCAGCAGAGCGGCGCCGCGCGCGGCGGCGTCGACGGTCTGGGCGGCGGCGTCCGGGCACCCGGCCGACGCGAGGTCGCCCGGGGGGCTCATGCGCTGGGCACGGCTGCGCCCACGGCCGTAGCGTGCCTGGCAGTCCGGCCCGCCGGCGAAGGCGGCCGCAGCCGCGAGAGTGGGCAGACTAGGTTGACAGCACGCGTAGCCTCGTCGGCCTGGCGCGGCTGAGGGTCGCGTTCCGTCGATCGGGGCTCGGCCATAGGTTTTGGATTTTAAATCAAATATTGATGAATTACAATTCGCGGCCGCGAGCCGGCGCAGAGGCCCTTTCGCAAGGCTGCGCCGCCGCGTGCGACGACCGGAAGCGAGACGGCTTGCCGAGACCCGCTTCTCATCAGGGCGCGATCGCGAAGGGGCTGTCGCCCCGCCCGCTAGCACGGCGGGGGCACACCGGAGGCGTATCGGTTTCGCCGCCAATCAGGGAGCTGAGGAGGCTGTTCCGGAGTGAGGACTCGCGGCGCTCACCGCAGGCGTCGAGCCGCCGGCACCGGCCTGACGCCGGTGCGCGCTCCATGCGGTCGAGCCGCGACGGCATCAATGGCCCGTCGCGTGGGCCGACGCCAGGCCGGCGTTGGTAACGTACTCGAAGACGGCGTACAGGCTGCTCCCGACGCGCTCGCGCTCGGCCGTCAGGGTGCCGCCCTTGAGCTTGTAGACGACCTCGAGCGCGTCGCCAACGGTTCGCCAGGCGTGGTCGACCTGGAGCGTGCCGCGCGCGAGGTACTCGTAGAGGCGGCCGTGGACGCCCATCTTGAAGTATCCGTACATGTCGGCCGGCAGCCGCGCGCAGGCGACCTGCGCCGTAGCCGGGACGGAGCCCGTCAGCAGGCCTTGGCAGCTGACGAAGCTCCCGCCGAGCGTGTGCACCGCCTGCGAGACCATGGTGCCGTACTCCGTGCCCAGGTCCATGTGGTTGGCGGCTCGAGCCACGGGCGTAGCGAGGACGAAGAAGGTAGTGATGACGGCCAACAGCGAAGTGGCTGAACGCGGCACCGGAAGCCTCCTCGGATGATGTGATCGGTTCGTCGCGACATGTTCGGCCCGGCGGCTCGCGCCTGGTGGGCACCGACCCACAAAGACGTATACAACTGTAGGCATGGCTTGTATGAGACGTGCTTCTCATGACGGCCGGCCTCGAGGGCCGCGTGTGCCAATCTTCACGAGCCGCCGCGGGGACGGGGCAAGTCAGCGAGTGTCGACGGGGGCGCACTTGAGGGCCGGCCGTGGGACGGCGGGGCGAGGGCCACAGCGTGACGCTCGCCGGTGCTCGCGCGCTTAGGAACCTCTCAGTCGCGGGTGCAACGCTCGGGGGAGAGTGAATAGAGCGTTTCGGACGCTTCTTCTGGGAACGCTCGCGGTGCTGGCCGGACTGGCGTACGGTCAGGAGAGGGTCAACTACCTGGCGGTGAACGG
>CAYOXR010000284.1:0-14558 GCA_964407955.1 uncultured bacterium
AGCGGCGTCTCCACCTGCACGAAGCCGAGGCCGTCGAGATGGTCCCAGATCGCCTTGGTGACGCGGTGCCGGAGCATCAGCGGCGCCAGCGCCTGCGGCCGGCGCAAGTCGAGGTAGCGGTGCTTCAGGCGCAGGTCCTCACTGACCTCGCCGGCGTCGATGCTGCCGTCGACGAGGAACGGCGGCGTGCGGGCGGGGGAGAGGACCTCCAAACGGGCGGCCACCACCTCGACGGCTCCGGTCGGGCTGCGCTCGGAGCGTTGCGCCTCCGGACGCAGCCGCACCTCGCCTTCCGCCTCGACCACGAACTCGCTGCGCAGCCCCTGGGCCGCAGCGAACGGCTCGGGATCGCCGGGCTCGACGACCACCTGCGTCAGCCCATCACGGTCGCGAAGATCGATGAACACGAGCCCGCCGAGGTCGCGGCGGCGGTTCACCCACCCCTGCAAGATGACGTGCTGGCCGGCGTTCGAGGCGCGAAGCGCCCCGCAGGAATGGCTCCGTCTCATGCCCGTGAGCTTATCAGAGCGCGCCGCCGCATCGGGGCTGCGGCGACGCTTCTCCCAGCCGGCGTCGCCCCGGCGGCAGCGTCCCCGTGCGGCGGCCGAGCGGCCGGCCCCGATGTGCGATCCACCGACCCGCTCACGACACCTCCTGCAGGAAGCGCTCCAGCTCGGCGACCCGCACGCGCGTCTGCTCGCCGGAGCCCAGATGCTTGAGCTGCACCTCGTCGCCGGCGCGCTCGGACGCGCCGCGCAGCCCGGCGTACACGGCGCCCCTGCGGTCGGCGTCACGCAGGCCCTTGCCGGGATTGCGCGGGGCGTAGGCATGCTCCACGCGGTGCGCGCGGCGAAGGCGGACCGCCAGCGCGGCCACTTCGTTCACGGCATCCTCGTCGAGCGGCACCAGGAACAGCACGGGGCGGTCGGGAGGGGCGGCGACCGCCTGCTCCTGCTCCATGGCATCGAGAACGCGCTCGCTACCCATCGCCCAGCCGACGGCGGGCAATGGCGGACCGCCAAGGCTCTCGATCAGCCCGTCGTATCGCCCCCCGCCGCCCAGCGCCGACTGGCTGCCGATGCCTTCGTAGTGGGCCTCGAAGGCGGTGCGTCGGTAGTAGTCGAGCCCCCGCACGATGCCCGGGTCGATCTCGAAGGGCACGTCCCAGTCGCGCAGACGTTCCAGGACCTCGTCGAGGTGGGCGCGGGCGGCGCCGCCCAGGAAGTCGATGGGGCGTTTCAGCCCCTCCAGGACGGCCGCGTCTTGCTCGGCCTTGCTGTCCAGCACGCGCATGGGGTTGAGGCGAAGGCGTTCGCGGCTGGCCTCGGACAACCGCGCTCGCAGCGGCTCGAGCTCGCGCCGGAGGTAGGCGTTGTAGGCGGCCCGGTCGTCGGGGTCGCCCACCGAGCCTACGCGCATGCGCACGCGCGTGAGGCCGCAGGCGCGCAGGGTGCGGTAGAGCAGGTCGATGGCCTCGGCGTCGGCCAGGGCCTGGGACAGCCCGATGATCTCGAGGTTCACCTGGTGGAACTGCCGGTAGCGGCCGCGCTGGACGTTCTCGGCGCGGAACAGGGGTCCGGCGCTCCAGAGCTTGACGGGCGTCGGCAGCGTGTGCATGCCGTGCTCGATGAAGGCACGCAGAACCCCGGCGGTGAACTCGGGACGCAGGGTCAGGCGTCGGCCGCCGCGGTCTTCGAAGGTGTACATCTCCTTCTGCACCACCAGGTCGGCCGACTCGCCCACGGACTTCTCGAACACCTCGCTGTACTCGAACACCGGCGTGGAGAGCTCTCGCGCTCCCGCCCGGCCGAGCTCCAGCTCGACCGCCGCCAGCAACTGCCGCCAGGCGGCTTGCTGCTCGGGAAGGACGTCGTGGGTGCCCTTGACGGCTTGCCACTTCATAGTCTGTGAGTCTACTATGCGCTCTCGCGCGGCCTCCGGCGGTGTCGGCCCGGGGCCGACGACAGCGGGGCCGCCCGAAGGCGGCCCCGCTGTCGTCTCATGGGTCGCGCGCCGCGTGGGGCGCGGCAACTGTCAGGGAAGGTTGGCCGGCAGGCCTCCGGACCTCACCCCGTGCACGATGACGAACACCCAGCCATAGCCGGCGTTGGTCGGCTCCGGGAACTCGATGCGATCCGGCGTCCACACGGTGGGCGTGACCTTGATGCCGCCGTTGCCGTTCATGTCGGCCCCTACCAGCACGTAGCTGTTGCCCGCCTGCCCGCCGTGGCCGTCGCCGAAGTAACGACCCTGGAGCACCACGTTGCCGCCGGCGGTCTGCGGCGGCGTCACGGAGATAAGGGTGGGTACCACGTTGGTGTCCACCATCGTTGTAGGCGCGCACGCAGCGAGAGTAACAGCGAGCAACCCAAGCGCTATCCAGGCAAGACGCTTCACGGTCTCCTCCTCGTCCACCAGAGCCTACGTAGCGTGCCGTGGTGCGTCAATGGGATGTTTCATAGCCCAGCAGCCGCCGGGTCGCCGCGGCGTACGGCCCTCACGGTACGATTGCGGGGTGACCAGTCACGCCTTCGCCTACCTGGCTCGGCTCAAGTTCATCCTGCGCTGGGGGCTGATGCGCAACACGCGCCCCGAGAACACGCAGGAGCACAGCCTGCAGGTGGCGATGATCGCCCACGCCCTGGCCGTGATCGCCGATCGCCTCTACGGCCGAGACGTCGATCCGGATCGCACGGCCCTGCTGGCGGTCTACCACGATGCCGAGGAGGTCATCACCGGCGACGTCCCCACGCCCATCAAGTACTTCAACCCGGTGATCGCCGATGCCCTGGAGGGCATCGGCAGTGTGGCGCGCGAGCGCTTGCTGGCGATGTTCCCGGAGGCCTTGCAAGGTGACTACCGCCCGCTGCTGATGCCGCGCCGTGACGACGCCGCGGAGTGGCGGTTGGTGAAGCTGGCGGACAAGGTCGCCGCGTACCTGAAGTGCGTGGAGGAGGCCAAGGCCGGCAACGAGGAGTTCAGCCGCGCCGAGCAGGCGATCCTGGCCGAGCTGTCGGCGGAGGACGCTCCGGAGCTGCGCTACTTCATGGAGACCTTCGTTCCCAGCTTCCAGCTGACCCTCGACGAGCTCAACTGACGCGCGGGGCGCGGCGTGGCCGTGAGGCGCGCGGCCGCGCCGGCGGCCTGTTGGCGCACACGGTCACAAGCAAAATGCTTGTGACTATGTGAAAGCGGGTGCGTCCGCAGCGGCGGGGGAGGGGCCGCGCCGGCACGCACCGCCGTGGTTTGAAAGCGCGCTTGGCGGCCGCGTACGGGCTGTTAGACTTCTCTGGTGCCTCGCGGGTCCGGGCGCGGCATCGGCGGAGGTGAGGACCATGCTTCAGGCTCCCGAGATGGAGGCGCAGCGCAACGAGCTGCTCGAGCTGGTCGAGGCGAGACGCTTCGAGGAGCTCCGCACGCGGCTGCGAGACCGGGAGCCGGGCGAGCTGGCCGAGCTCATGGACGACCTGCCGCACGAGGCCGAGGCGGTGGTCTTCCGGATCTTGCCGCGCGAGCTCGCCGCCGACACCTTCGAGTACCTGCGTCTGGACGCCCAGGAGCGCCTGCTGCGCGCCATGGGCGACCGCGAGGTCGCGCGCATCCTCAACGACATGTCGCCTGACGACCGCACGGCGCTCTTAGAGGAGCTGCCCGGCAAGGTCACCAAGCGCCTGCTCAACCTGCTGTCGCCGGACGAGCGCAGCGTGGCCACGCGCCTTCTCGGGTACCCGGAGGACTCGGTCGGACGCCTGATGACGCCCGACTACGTGGCGCTCAAACCGCACTGGACGGTGGGCGACGCGCTGGGTCACATCCGCCAGTTCGGCAGCGACTCCGAGACGCTGAACGTGCTCTACGTGACCGGGCCCGGCGGCGTGTTGATCGACGACCTGCGGATGCGCGAGCTGCTGCTGGTGGACCCCGGCACGCGCATCGCGGAGCTGATGGACCGGCAGTTCGTCGCCCTCGAGGCGACGCAGGACCAGGAGGAGGCCGTCAACGCCTTCCGGCGACTGGACCGGACGGCCCTGCCCGTCACCGACAGCGGTGGCATCCTGGTGGGCATCGTCACGGTCGACGACGTGCTCGACGTCGCCGAAGAGGAAGCCACCGAGGACTTCCACAAGCTGGGCGGCGTGGAGGCTTTCGACGAGCCCTACCTGCGTGTGGGCATCCCCACGCTGGTCCGCAAGCGCGCGGTGTGGCTGGTGATGCTCTTCATCGGCGAGATGCTGACGGCGACCGCCATGGGGTTCTTCCAGAACGAGATCGCCAAGGCGGTGGTGCTCGCTCTGTTCATCCCGTTGATCATCTCCAGCGGCGGCAACTCCGGCTCGCAGGCGGCCACGCTTGTCACCCGCGCGATGGCGCTCGGGGAGGTGACGTTGCGCGACTGGTGGCGTGTGATGCGCCGCGAGCTGGTGACCGGCCTGTCGCTGGGTGCCATCCTGGGCGCGGTGGGCTTCGTCCGGATCAGCGTCTGGGCGCTGGCCTTCCACATGTACGGACCCTACTGGCCGCTGATCGCCGTGACGGTGTTCCTGTCGCTGATCGGGGTGGTGTTGTGGGGGTCGCTGGCGGGATCGCTCCTCCCCATCGCGCTCAAGCGCATCGGGGCAGACCCCGCGGCGTCCTCGGCGCCGTTCGTGGCCACGATCGTCGACGTCACCGGCATCATCATCTTCTTCACGGTGGCCGCCAGCGTGCTCTCCGGCACTCTGCTCTAGCCGGGACCACCGGCCGGCAGGCGGCAAGCGAGGGCGAAACGCCTCCGGCGTGCGCGAGCGAATCCGGGGTGTGCCGACGAACACGGGGACACGGTCCGGAGGCGCGTCGTGGCGCCGGGACGCGCCTGCGAAGCGGCGAACCGGAGCGGATGCCGTCGTCGAGGGCGTCGCGCGCCGCCACGTCGGGAACGCATTATCAAATCGTCTGGTCGACCCATTCACGCTCCGGGCTCCATCGCGCCACCGTGAACCCCACCATCGGCGGAGCGCGCTCGTGTGCGTCCTGGACAGCATTACTATGACTAGGTAGACCGTTTTGTATAGAGCTTCTGACGATGGATGACCTGGTCGTTCTGGCCGGCGCCAGGAGCCGCCCCGGCGCGGGGACGGGCCGCAAAGGGCGGGCGTCCACGCGCGCTTGGGATCGAGGACCCTTGGGATCGCGCACCCGTAAGGTCGAGCGCTGCCGGGGCGCGACGGCGCGCTTTCGGGGACGACAGCTGGGCTGGCCGGCGAGCGCGACGGCGCCGTGGTCGCGCCCCGGTCGCACCGTGGTCGCACCGGCGCGAAGCTCACGGGTTGGACGCCCGCGCGAGCGCGGGCGCGAGGGGTGGGGCGAGTCGCAGGTGCAGCGGCGAGGCATCGGACCGGACACGCCGGAGCCTCGACCGAGCGCCCGATCCGGCGCGCGGTGTAAAAAACCTGATAACTCGTCTTATCAGGCCTTCGTAAACTGTTGCCATGGCGCCTGTCCAGGGCTTCGAGGATCGTTCGCCGCGTGCGGCGTCGGGTGGTCGCGCCGCGACGCGGCGCGGCGCACGGCCGGCGGGAGCGCGCACCCGAGCCCGGGGGCGATCGTGAGCGAGCTGCAACGCTACCAGGGTGACGCGCTGGCGCGCGCCGAAGGCTGGGCGGCGTTGCCGCCGGACGAGCTCAAGCGGCGCGCGGCTCGGGCCGCCAATGCCCGCGACCTCGAGGAGCTGTGGGCGCTTACCGAGGCCTACCTGTTCCTGCATGGCTCCAAGGGGGCGCGAGCCAGCCGTCACACCCTGCGCACCTACAAACGCGGCATCGCGGACCTGCTGGCGGGCTGGCAGCACGAGAACCTGCTGAGGCCGGCACGTGACGCCGGCGTGCTGTACATTCGCCGCCTCGAGGCCACCCCCAAGGAGCCAGGCGGCGCCAGGCCGCAGGCGTCGACGCTGCAGGTGAAGCTGGCCGCCGCCCGGACCCTCTACCGCGCGCTGCGCTGGTCCGGTGCCACCCAGGTGCGTCCGTTCGAGAACGTGCGGGTCGCTCACGACCCCACGCCGGCCTGGGAGAAGCGGCGGCCCTATGGAGACCGCGAGGTCGAGCGGCTGCTCGCACTGGCCGGGCCCGCCGAGCGGGTGATCGTGCTGCTGGGCGCCCACGCCGGCCTTCGCATCAGCGAGATGACGTCGCTGCGCTGGCAGGACCTGGATCTCGGCAAGGGCGAGCTGCGCGTCGAGGCCGGCAAGGGCGGCAAGCGCGCGCGTGTGCGGCTGACGCGGCGCCTGCGGCAAGCCCTGGCCGCGCTGCGGGCCGAAGGCGCAGCGCCCGGCAGGCAGCGCGACCTCGAGCTGGTGCTGCCGTGGGGCACGGACCATACCCGCAAACGCTTCCGTCAACTGTGCCAGCGGGCCGGCGTGGACTACGCGTCGGCAGGCGTGCACGGCCTGCGCCACGGAGCCGGGACGCGCTACTACCGGCAGACGCACGACCTGGGGCGCGTGGCCGCACACCTGCGACACGCCGATATCCAGACCACCAGGATCTACGCCAAGATAGACCAGGACGCGATCGGTGAGGACATCGACGACTGGTGAGCGTTCACCCGGCCGCGTACGCCACGACCGTGCCGGAGCTTACGCGCACGACCCGCTCGCCGGTGTTCACCAGCAGCCAGCCCTGGGGATCGATACCGACGGCCGTGCCCTCGACCGGCCCGTCCGGCGTCAGGACGCGCACAGCCCTGGATGCCAGCGCGTCGTACGCCGCGAACCGCCCTGGCAGCGCGCCGGCGTCGTCCCACCAGGCCTCGAGGCCCTTCTGCACGCCCTCCAGCGCCACCGCGTGCACGCCCTCCAGATCCCAGCCCCGCAGGGCCGTGGCGCCCTCGGGAACGTCATTCGCGACGTTCACGCCCACGCCCACGAGCAGGTGGCCGCGGCGGTACTCGCTCAGGACGCCCGCCAGCTTGCGATCCCGGTAGAGCACGTCATTGGGCCACTTGATGCCGACCTTCACGCCGTATACGGCCAGCGTCTCCGCCAGCCCCACCGCCACCGCGAGGGTGCTCGCGGCCGCCCGCAGGCGCGGCGGCTGCGGGTCGCGTACGGCCAGCGTCTGGTAACTGCCTCCCCGGCCGCTGGTCCAGGTGCGGCCGCGGCGCCCTCTTCCCTGCGTCTGCTCGAGCGCGCGCACCACCAGCCCGTCGACGTCCTCGTCGCGGTCCAGGCGCCGGCGGACCTCTGCCTGCGTCGAAGGCAGGCTCTCGAAGGTCTCGATGCGGTAAGCGATGGCGAGCGGCACGGCCTCACGCCAGAGGCACGGCGTCGTCGCGCCGGATGCTGAACACGCGGCTCACGCCGGCCTCGGTCGTGACCCCCCAGAGGACGTCTGCGACCTCAAACGTGGCCTTCTGATGGGTGATCAGCACGAACTGCGTGCCGGTCTGCGCGAGGCGCGCGACGAACGCGCAGTAGCGGCGGATGTTGGCCTCGTCCAGAGGCGCGTCCACCTCGTCCAGGACAGCGATAGGCAGGCCCGCGGTGCCCCCTTCGTCGGCCATCAGCGCGAACAGGAAGGCGAGCGCCCCCATGGTGCGCTCCCCAACCGAGAGCAGGTGGAGCGACTGCGTCTGCTTTCCGGGCGGTTGCAGCCTGATGCGGACGCCGACGGGCCGGCCCTCGGCATGGTCGACCTCGATGTCGCCGGTGCCTTCGCTGCCGAAGAGCTGCTCCACGTGTGCCTGGAACGCGCGCCTCAGCCGCTCCAGGGTGGACTCGAGCCGGACGGTGGTCTCGCGGTCGATGCGCTGAAGGGTTCCCTCCAGCTCGGTCACCGCCAGGGCGGCCTGCACCGCCTCCACCTCCAGGCCCTCCTTGCGCTCGCGGGTCTCCTCCAGGTCGCGGGCGGCGCGGTGGTTGACGGGCCCCAACGCCTCGAGCTCGGCCTCGACCTCGCGCAGCCTGGTGCGCGCCGCGCGCTCGCCGAGCGCCAGGCTCTCGACCCCTTCCGGGTAGGTCCGTAGCTCCTCCTGCGCCAGCTCCAGCGCCGCCTCGCGGCGCGCACGCTGGACGTTCGTCGCCTCCAGTTCCTGGCCGCGCGTCGCTTGCTGCTCGGTCTCATCCGTCAACGCCGCCTCCAGTGTGCGGTCCCGCTCGCGAGCCGCCGCGACCGCCGCCTCCGCCGCCTCGAGGCCCGTCGGCAAGGCCGCTTGCGCCGCACGCACCGCTTCGCGTGCCTCGGCCAGCTCGCCGTCCAGCGCCTCCAGACCGTGCTCATGGCGGCCGGCCTGCGTACGCAGCTCCGCGGCGCGCGCGCGGCCCTCCTCGAAGGCGGACCTCGCCAAACGGTAGGAGCGCCAGCGCTCCTCGAGCACCAGGCGCTGCTGGCGGACGTCGGCAAGCTCTTCGCGCTTCGCGTCGGCGCCCTGCCGAAGCGCCTCGAGCCCTTCGCCGGCCGCGCGCACCCCTTGCTCGAGCGCTTCCAGGCGTGCCGGCGCAGGCGCCTCAGCGGGCGCCTCGAGCTCGGCGCGTGCCCGGTCGAGCGCCGCGCCTCTCCCCTGCAGCTCTTCCAGCAGGGCGTCATGGCGCGAGGCGCGCTCGCGGGCCTCGGCGAGCATCCGACGGGCGCGCTCGTGGTGCTCCACGGCCTCCGAGTGGCGGGCCCGAAGGTCATGAACGAGCGCCTGTTGCCGTGTCAGCTCGCTTCCAGCACCGTCGGCGACCTCGCCGGCGGCGGCGGCGGAGGCCAGCGCCTCCTCGAGCTCGGCGGCAGCGCCGAGCACGCTCGCCCGGCCACTCCGCCGCCCGCCGCTCATCGCTCCGGAAGCCTCCAGGACGTCACCGTTCAGGGCGACGAGGCGCGCTCGCGGGCCCGGCGAGCGGGCGAGCGCGGTGGCGTGCACCATGCTCTCGACCAGCAGCGTGCTGCCGAGCAGTTGCTCGGCCACGAGCCGGTAGGCGGGCTCGAACGTGATGACGTCGACCGCCGCAGCGATCACGCCGGGGCGCCCGAGCAACTCCGCGGCGGGCCGGCGGCGCTCGTCGCGCAGCAGGTCCAACGGCAGCACGGTCACGAAGCCGCCCTGCTGGCGCACGTGATCGAGCACGCGCCGGCCGGTGTCGGCGTCGTCGACCACCACGTACTCCGCCCGGCGCCCCAGGGCGGCACCGAGCGCCGTCCGGAAGCGCTCCGGTACCTCGAGCAGCTCGCCCACCGAACCACGGACCCCGGCGATGCCGGAGGTGAGGGCGTTGCGCGGCCCCTGCGCGTAGGCGCGACGTGCCTCGAAGGCGGCTTGCTGGCGCTCCGCGGCCCGTGCCAGCGCGGCGCGTTCCGCCTCGAGGTGGGCGTGCTGCTCGTGGGCGCGCTCGAGCTCGGTGCGGGCGACGTCGAGGTCGGCCGCCAGCCCATCGACGCGCTGACGGGTCGCGGCTGCGTCCGCCTCGAGCTCGGCGAGCGCGCCAGCGTCCTGGGGCTCCAGCGCCGCAAGACGCTCCGCGACCTCGGCCGCCTGCCTGTCCAGCTCGGCGCTGCGCGTCTCGAAGGCGGCACGCTGCCGCTGGCTGTCGGCCTCGGCCCGGCGCTGCTCGTCCAGCTCCGCAGTCAGTCGCGCGGCCTCGGCGCGGGCATCGTGAAGTCGGGTCTCGCTCTGCTCGAGGTCGGCGACCAGCTCGTCCTCGCGCGCGGCCAGGGGCGCGGGCTCGCCCTCGGGGGCGCTCGGCGGGTCGACGGCCTCGAGCCGCTCTGCCTCGTCGCGAACGCTGGCGAGGGCGGACGCGGCAGCCTGGCGACGCTCGTCCGCGCTCGCGGCCCGCTCTTCCGCGACGCGCAGGTCGCCGCGCTTCACTTCGGCATCAGCCAGCGCTTTGCGGTAGATCTCCTCGGCAGCGTCCCGCTGCACCCGTGCTGCTTGCTGGTCGCGCCGAAGCTCGGCCAGCCGGGTCCTGCCCTCGACGATGGCGGATTCGAGCACGCCGCGGCGCTCCCCCAGGTTGCGAAGCTCGGCCGCCAGGCCGTCGGCGCGGCGCCTGGCGGCCGTCACGCGCAACTTCAGCGCCTCGGCGCTCAAGGTGCCGTATCGCTCCGCCTCGGCGGCCTCCCCCGCCAAGGTTTGGCAGCGCTCGTCGAGCTCGACCACGACGTCTTGGAGGCGGTCGAGGTGGCTTCGGGCGGTCTCCAGCCGGGCCTGCGTCTGTTCGCGGCGCGCGCTCATTCGCCCCACGCCGGCGGCCTCCGCCACGTACTCCAACAGCTTGGGCGGGTCGGCGATCAAGACCTGGCTGACCTCGCCCTGACCGATGATGGCCACGCCCGAGCGGCCCAATCCGCTGCCTGCCAGCGCCTCCTCCAGATCGAGGAAGCGCGCATTGCGGCCGTTGAGCTTCAGGCGCGTGGCCCCGTCGCGATCCAGGCTGCGGTAGAGCTTGATGGCGCGACCGTTGCCGCTCAGCTCGACCTCGACCTCCGCCAGCCCGACGCTGTGCTTGCCGCTGGCGCCGTGGAAGATCAGGTCGCGCTTGTCGGTGGCGCGGAACTCGCGCGCGCGCCCGCCCCCGGTGGTCCACTTCAGCGCCTCGATGAGGTTGGACTTGCCCGAGCCGTTGGGCCCGATGATGGCCGTTACGCCGGGGGCGAACTCGATGGCGGTGCGGTTCCCGAAGCTCTTGAAGCCCTGCAGCGACAGCGAGGTGAGTCGCACGCGCCAGTCTACCCCGGCCCCGCCGCCGCGCCGGGGCCGTGCGCCTTCACGCGGTCGAGCCCGCCAGCGCCCGCAGCAAGTGCGCACTGGTGGCGATGCCGCGCAGATAGTCACGGACCGCGAACTTCTCGTTGGGGGCGTGCGCCCGGTCGTCTTCGAGCCCGAAGCCGACCAGCACCACCTCGCAGCCGAGAAGCTCCTGGAAGTCCGACACGACGGGGATAGTGCCCCCCGTGCGTGCGAACACCGGCTCGCGCCCGAAGCTCTCTCGCAGTGCCTGGGCCGCGGCGCGCACGCTCCGTGCGTCCAGCGGCGTGGACGCAGGGCGCCCGCCGTGCAGGCGGGTCACGCTGACCTCGATGCCGGCCGGCGCCAGCGACTCCAGGTGGCGCTGCAGCTTGCCTGCGATATCGTCCGGATCCTGCTCGGGCACCAGTCGGCACGACACCTTGGCGCCGGCGGTGGCGGGGATCACGGTCTTGGCGCCCTCCCCCTGGAAGCCGCCCCAGATGCCGTTGCAGTCCAGCGTGGGACGCGCCCACAGGCGCTCGATCAGGCTGTAGCCCACCTCGCCCGGCGTCGCCGACACGCCGGCGTCGGCTCGGAAGGCCGCCTCGTCGAAGGGCGCGTCGGCCATGCGCCTGCGTTCCTCGTCGCTCAGCGGCTCCACCGCGTCGTAGAAGCCGGGCACGCTGACCCGGCCCTCCTCGTCCTTCAGCTTCGCCAGCATGCCGGCCAGGGCGTTGATCGGGTTGGGGACACCACCGCCGTAGCTGCCGGAATGCAGGTCGCGGGCGGCGCCACGCACGTTCACGTCGAGGTAGGTCAGGCCCTTGAGGCCGTAGGTCAGCGTGGGCGTGTCGGGCGCCAGCATCGCGCCGTCCGAGATGACCACCACGTCGGCTGCCAGCGCCTGGGTATTGGCCTCCAGGAACGGTCGCAGGTTGGGGCTGCCGATCTCCTCCTCGCCCTCGACCACGAAGCGCACGTTCAGCGGCAACGCGCCGTCGACTTGTGTCAGCGCCTCCACCCCCTTGATGTGGGCGTAGACCTGGCCCTTGTCGTCGCTCGCGCCCCGAGCACGAATGTCGCCGCCGATGACCGTGGGCTCGAACGGTGGCGTCTCCCACAGCTCCAGCGGCTCGGCCGGCTGGACGTCGTAATGCCCGTAGATGAGGACGGTCGGCGACCCCGCAATCTCCGGTGAACGCCCGACCACCACAGGATGACGCGCAGTGGCATGCAACTCCGCTTCCAGCCCGGCCACGCGCAGGGCCCGGGCCACGTACTCGGCGGCCGTTGCCACGTCCCCATCGCGCTCGGCCGCGGTGGAAACCGACGGGATGCGCAAGAACTCGAACAGCTCGCTCAGGTGGCGTTCGCGGTTGGTTTCGAGGTAGTCGTCAAGCGCCATGCGATGGAGTATAGCGGGCGGCGCTCAGGCGCCTCATTGCGCCTCGTCCCCGTCCGCATCCTCGTCCTCGCCGTCGTCGCGTCCAGGCGGCAACGCGTGCTGCCGCATGATCTCCAGGTGGTCCTTGAGGCGGAGCTGCAGGTTGGAGATGCGGTTCTCCATGCCCGATTGCAGCTCGTCCAGCCGGCGCCTGAGCTTGATGATCTCCTCGACCCCGGCCAGGTTCACGCCGAGCTCCTGCGTGAGGCGCCGTATCTCGCGTAGCTGTTCGATGTTGCGCTGCGAGTACAGGCGCGTCTTCCCCGCGCTACGGCTGGGTTCGATCAACCCCTTGCGCTCGTACAGCCTCAGCGTCTGGGGGTGCATGTCGACGAGCTCCGCCGCGACGCTGATGACGTACAGCGGCTTGTCCTTGTCGATGCCCTCGCCCGCGCCGCTCCCGCCGGCGTCGAGCTCGGCGGCCGCCGCCTCGTTCTCCTTGGCGTCGTGCTCAGCGCTCATGCCTCAAGTCCTTCCCTCCGTCAGGTTGGCCAGCCAGTCCGCAGCGGCCCTCGCCAGGCCGCGCCAGAGGTCATGATGCACGGTCACGATCAAATCGCCCCCGCCCAGCCCGCCCCGGCGCACCCGCACGCGGCCGCCGTCGGGCGTCCCTGCCGGCACGCGCACGGCGCCTCCTGCGAAGCGCGTGGTGAGACCTCGCGCCGCCTCCGAGGCGGTCACATGGATGTCGACGAGCACGTCGTCGCCCTGCATGCGAGCGCCGCCGGGCAGCGACACCGCCACGCGCACCAGCAGGTCTCCCGGCGGGTTGCCGGGACCACCCATCCCCTTGAGGCGCAGCCGGCTGCCGCTGCGCACCCCTTCTGGGATGGCGACGTCGACCTCGGCGCGACCGCCGCGAACGCCTGCGCCGCCGCAGTCCGGGCACACCGCGCCGTTGACGCTGCGGCTGCCGTGGCAGGTCGGGCACACGCTGGGGCCTGGCACACGCACGCGGCGTTGCCCGCCCGCGCGGGCGAGCTCGAGGGGGATGCTCACGCGGATCTCGCGCGTCTCGCCGGGAAGCAGCCCGGCATTGCGGAACAGCCCGGTCATCATCCCGAAGAGCGCGTCGAACACGGCGTTGCCGGTTCGGGGCGAGCCCTGGCGGACGTCCCAGTTGATGGGGATGTCGGCCTCGCGGAAGATCGTCTGCCAGTCCACGCCGGTGAAATCCGGCGCGCCGCCGGGTGCGGTCGAGGCGGTGCCGTAGCGGTCGAAGCGGGCACGGGTGTCGGGGTCGCGGAGGACGGCGTACGCCTCGGAGACCTCCTTGAAACGTTCCTCCGCCTGCTTGCTGCCCGGGTTGCGGTCGGGATGGTAGCGCATGGCCAGCTTCCGGTAGGCCGACTTGATGGCGTCGGAGCTTGCGTCGCGCGGCACGCCCAGGACCTCGTAGGGGTTGGTCAGGACGGGACTCACCACCGGGTATAATACATAACTTGAGTCTGGGATTGTTAACCCGCCGTTCTCGACCCGACGCAGGCCGCGGTTTGCGTGGCGGGGCGCAACGCGGACCGGTGGTATCTTCTGAGGCGTGCCCACGTGTCTCGGGCGCGGAGGTGTGGTGTGAAGAGGACGCTCGTGGTGGCGCTGCTCGTCGCGGCGCTGGCGCTCGCGCTGAGTGGGTGCCGCAATGAGACCCAGAACCGTATCCGGCGCAGCATCCAGGACTTCACCAATCAACGCATGTACATCACGCTCTACTCCTACGACGGCAAGGAAGTGTTCAATGGCGCGGTGGACGGCAAGGTGACGCGTTCGAGCACCAAGTCCGAGGGCGCGGCGAGCGGCGACTCGCAGGGAGCCTACATCTACTGGTACGACGACCGCGGACGCTACCATCAGAGCGACCTGCCCTACCTTCTGACCACCTACGACCGTCGCCAGTCGTCGACGGGCGCACAGTCGCCGCCGGCCAAGACGCCCTGAGTGGGGCTTTCCCATATTCCGGCCGCCACCCGGCCGGCGCCAACGTGAGAACGGTCACGATTTGCTTAAGCCGGCATGAATGCGTCGCCCACGGCGCTCGTCGGTTGCACTGCTAGCATGGGAACGACGAGGAGAGCCGTTATGAACAAGCGCAGACTCCTTCGCATCCTGCCCCTGGCCGCGGTGCTGGCCGCGGCACTCTCCGCTTGCACCGTCTACGTCCGGCCCGGTCAACCGGGACCCGTCGGGATGAGCGTGCCGCTCAACGACGTGATCACCACCTTCCAGCCCACCCGTGGCGACGGCGCGGTGTACCAGCTCGGCGACACCATCCAGTTCCGCATTCGTACCAACGAGAGCGGCTACGTGACGTTGTCGGCGATGGATCCGGACGGCCGCGTCTACGTCTTCGCGCGCAACATCTTCGTCCCCGCCTACCACACGCTGATCCTGCCCACTCGCGAGATGCGCGTGACCTTCAGCGCCGCGCCCCCGA
>CAYOXR010000285.1:0-5360 GCA_964407955.1 uncultured bacterium
ACGGGCTGCCGGGCTTCGTGGTCCGCGGCGACAGCGTGACGCTGTACCCGGACGACGACGCGGACGACGAGCTGCGGCTGTCGTTCTTCGGTGACGAGCTGGATGCGCTCGAACGCCGCGGCACGCCGCTCCAGGCGGTGACCCTCACGCCGCGCTCGGCATCCGCGCTCGACCGCAGCGGCTGGACCTCGCGGCTCATCGAGCACCTTCCTGGCACGGTGTTCCTCGACGTGCCCGAGCTGTATGCCGGCGAGCTCGGCGACGCGGAGGCACTGGACTGGCTGTGGGCGCATCTGGGGGCGCGGCGCGTGGTGTCGTTCGGACGCGATCCGCTCGAGCTGGAGGCGGCGACCGTTCCCATGGAGCCTCTGGGCTACTACCGTGGGAAGCTGCGGGACGTGTCGGCCGATGTCGAGACCTGGGTCCGAGACGGCTACAGCGTGCACCTGCTGCTCAAGTTCGAGCGAACGGGCCGCTACCTGCGCGAAAAGGTCATCGACCACCTTCCGAGTGCCTGGCAAGGGCGCGTGGCGCCGCGACCCGGTGAGGTGGCGCTGGTGATGGCGCCCGGCGCGCACGGCGGTTACCGCGATCCGGAGCGTCGCGAGGTGGTGCTCAGCGAGGAGCTGCTGTACGGCTATCAGGGCGGCCGGCGCCTCCGCAAGCTGCCGGGCAAGCGTGTGCACGACGCGGCTCAGCTCACCGTCGGGGACTACCTCATCCATCCCGACCACGGGATCGGTCGCTTCCTGGGGCTGGAGGCCAGGCAGGTGGTCGGGGTCACGCGCGACTACCTGATGCTGCAGTACGCCGGCGAGGGCAAGCTGTACCTGCCGGTCGAGCAGCTTCCGCTCCTCAGGCGCCACCCCGGCACCACCGACGACCCTCCACGGCTGTCCACGCTGGGCACCAACGAGTGGGCCAGGGCCCGCGAGCGCGCGCGACTGAGCGCCGTTGCGCTCGCGGCGGAGCTCATCAAGACGTACGCCGCCAGACAGGTGAGCGAGGGCACCGCCTACCCGCCGGTGGCGGAGTGGGACGAGCTCATCCGCGCGAACTGCCCGTTCACGCTCACCCCGGACCAGGCGGTCGCCGTACAGGACACGCTTCAGGACATGGAGCGCGAGGTACCCATGGACCGGCTCATCTCCGGCGACGTGGGCTTCGGCAAGACCGAGATCGCCATCCGGGCCGCCCATCGCGCCGTGGGCAACGGCGCGCAGGCTGCCATGCTGGTCCCCACCACCGTGCTCGCCAAGCAGCACTACGACACCTTTCGCGAGCGCTTCCAGGGCCTCCCGGTGCGTGTCGAGATGCTCTCGCGCTACACCTCGGATGCCGACGCGCGCGCCATCTTCGCCGGGCTGAACAGCGGCAGCGTCGACATCGTCATCGGCACGCATCGCCTGCTGAACGAGAACCTGCGCTACAAGCGGCTCGGGCTGCTGGTGATCGACGAGGAGCACCGCTTCGGCGTCGGCCAGAAGGAGAAGCTCAAGGGCATGAAGGCTAACCTCGACGTGCTGTCGCTGTCGGCCACGCCCATCCCCAGGACGCTGTACATGAGCCTGGTGGGGCTGCGCGACGTGTCGCAGATCATGACCGCGCCCGAGGGACGCAAGCCCATCCAGACCGTGCTCCAGCCCTACGATCCGATGACCGTGCGCGAGGCCGTGCTGTTCGAGCTGGAGCGCGGCGGCAAGGTGTTCTACATCTTCGACCGCATCGGCGCCATCAGCCTGCGCGCCCGCACCCTCGCCCAGCTCGTGCCCGAGGCGCGCGTGGGGGTGGCCCACGGGCAGATGGAGTCCAGCGCGCTCGAGGACATCATGCTGGGCTTCGAGGAGGGCGCCTTCGACGTGCTCCTCTCCACCACCATCGTGGAGTCGGGCCTGGACATCTCCGGCGCCAACACGCTGGTGATCGAGCGCGCCGACCGCCTGGGGCTGGCGCAGCTCTATCAGCTGCGCGGCCGCGTCGGGCGCCGCGAGACCGAGGCGTGGGCCTACCTGCTCTATCCGGGCAAGCTGACCGAGCAGGCGCAGCGGCGCCTGTACGCCATCGCCGAGCTCAACGACCTCGGCTCGGGCCACCTGCTGGCGGAGAAGGACATGGAGATCCGCGGCGTCGGCAACCTGCTCGGTCCCGAGCAGCACGGCCACATCGCGGCGGTGTCGATCGAGGTGTACACGGAGCTGCTGGCCGAGGAGATCGCCAAGCTGAAGGGGGAGAAGGCGGCCGAGGCGGCGCCGCAGGTCAGCATCGACCTCAGCCTCGACGCTCGCCTCAGCCCCGGTTACATCGCCGACGACGACGTGCGTATCAACTACTACGGGCGCTTCTCGGAGACGAACAGCCTGGCCGAGGTGAGCCGCATCGCCAGGGAGATGCGCGAGGCGTTCGGGCCGCTTCCCGAGGAGGTGCGCGCCTTCGTGGAGCTGGTCCGGCTCCGCTTGCTGGCCGCGGGCAAGGGCGTGGTCACCATCAAGGAGCACATGACCGACGTGCAGCTGAGCTTCGATGAGGGTCTGGACGCGCTCGACTTCGACAACCGCAAGCTCAAGGCGCTGCCGTTCAACGTCGAGGCCACGCGCTACCCGCCGGGCTTCAGCATCAAGAAGCGCGGTCTGAAGGCCGGCGCCCTACCCGGCGCCATCCAGGACGTTCTCTACCTGGTGGGGTGACGACGCGCTGCCGGCGGCCTCGCCTGGAGGGAGGGCTTGGCGCACGCGGTTGCCCGACCCGGCGACGGCGCACGGCGCCCCCGGTCGGACCGGCAGGCGTGCCGAGGGCGCTCGTCAGCGCCGCATGCTCAGAAGTGGTAGTTCGCGCCGGCGGTCAGGCTGACGAACGCCACCGCGGCTCCGCCGACAAAGTAGGGGTTCGCGTCCATCTCAGCGGTGACGCCGATGTGGGGCGTGAAGCGGTACTCGCCCCCGACCACCAAGCCAAATCCGACGATACCGGCTCCGCTGAGGACGGCCAGCCGGGGCCCGAGCCCGCCGTAGATCGACGCCGAGCTGCTCACCGGGTAGTCGTAGAGCGCATCGAGACCGGCCTCGATCACGTTGTATCCGGACACCCAGTAGGCGAAGTCTGCACGCGCCTCCAAGTTCTTGACGCCGAGGTTCTGGACGCCGAGGTGCACGCCGACCGGGACCGCCGTCAGGCCTGCGGCGCTCTCGAAGCCTAGCGATACCCCCGCGAAGAAGCCCGCTTCAGCGCTCTGGGCGAAGGCGGCGCCGGTAGCCAACATCCCGGCGATGGACAACACGAGCACGACCTTGCGCATAGTGTCCCTCCCGAGCGCGACTCCGTGGAGCCTGGTGCATGGTCTCCCTGCCACACGCGGTCATAGCACGCTGCGTAGGGCGGCGCGCCGCTTCTACGCGTCGCCAAGCGGGTCGAAGGCTCGGCTACGCGCCATCGTCACGGGAGCGCCCTCGGAGCGAGCGGTCTCGACCCGAGGGCGGTCGGCTTGGTCTGTTCCAGACGTTCTAGAAGTAGTAGTCCACGCCCGCTGAGAGGCCGTACGGCGTTCCGGGTCCGACGATGTAGTAGTCGACGTTGGCTTCAGCGTTGATCCCGATCTTCGGCGTCACCATGTACTCGGCGCCGGCAACGAAGCCCAGGCCGTAGGCCAATGTGCCACCTGACAATGGGTAGGCGAACCGCGGACCCAGACCCGCGTAGACCCACACTTCCGTACCCACGGGGTAACGGTAGAGCACATCCCCCCCGAAGCCGATGACGGAGATTGGGAAGTTCACCCAGTAGGTCGCATCGAGGCGTAAGCCAAGATCCTGGATGCCGACGTCATAGGCGCCGATGTGCGCAGCTACGGGGAAGTACGCGAACCCACCGATCAGTTGCACGCCGAACGACACCCCGCCGAACGACTTCGGCCCTGTGCCGAAGCCCTGGGCGAAGGCAGCCCCGGCTGTCAACAGGCCAAAGGTGAACAGGACGACCAGGATCTTGCGCATGCTTTCCCTCCTCGGCGAAGTGGGAGCGTTGAATTGCGTCTCCGTCAATCCCGGTTATATCACGGCCGCAGCGTGCGCGTCCCAGACGCGGCCGGTCGCTCGCGCTTCCGGACGGACCCTCTTCGGACGGACCCTCTTCGGACGGGGCCGTACCCGCTGCGCACGTGCGTTGCGCCCGGCTCAGGAGCGCGATGCCGCACCGTCCGAGAGGTCACAGAGAAGACCGCTGCTGCCTCGGCGCCGCCGAAGCGGCGATGACGTTCGTCCGCGCGACGACCCGCGGGCAGGCCGTGGCCGCACTTGGTTCGACGGCCGCCCCACCCGACCCGATTCTGCGTCCCGACGGATGACGGATGATGGACCGAACGGAAGGCCGAGCGGAATGCGGCGGCACGGTCGACGCTGTACGAGGCTACGCCGAAGGGACCAAGGTAACCGCCCTCGGGCCGGACTCGTTCCGACCCGAGGGCGGCATGCGTCACGCAGCGCTCAGAAGTGGTAGTTGAACCCGAAACGCCCGAAGACCCCCGCGAAGACCGTGGGTACGAAGTAGACCGAGGGACCGACCTCGAAGAAGACGCCGCCCGGCTCGAAGCCGATCTGGCCGAGCCGGTACTCGAGGCCCCCGAAGAGGTTGGCCCCGACGGCGAAGCCGCCCAGGTACCCGAAAGCGGCCGTCGGACCGAGGCCGATATACGGCACGATGGGCAGGTTGCCGGTGTTGATCGGCAAGGTGTACAAGCCGTCGAGCCCGACGGTGAAGCCGTATCCGAAGTACCCGAAGCCGAAGTTCGCCCGGACGCCGAAGTTCGGGAACGCGTTGCTGATGCCGAAGTGGAGGTCGGCGGCCGGGTAGCCCGCGCTGAAGCCGACCCAGTAGTGTTCGCTCGTGGTGCTTCCCTGAGCGAACGCGGCGCCGCCAGCGAGCGTAGCGGCGATGCATAGCATGATGACGATCTTTCGCATGATTATCCTCCCCGTTGGTGCTGGCGGCAGGCTCAGTGGCTTTCCCTGCCACACGCGGCAGTTATAGCACGGTTGTCGCAGGACCGTTTCGTGTCGCGGCCCCGCAACGCCCGCGCAGGGAGCCGTCTTCGGACGTGGGGATTCGCCGACCGTGGAGGTCCGGCCACGTTCGTGCTGGCAGGAATGGTGCGATCGGCCGCAGCGAGCTCGTCAGGAACACGGTGGTCGGTCACGGTCTGGCGCCGGACTCCTTTGGGTCCGTGGGCGGCGCCGGCCCGGGTTGAGGTCGACGAGAGGCGGTCGGGGCCGGAGTCGACGTCGTCACCGGAGAGCCGGCAGCCGACGTTGCTGTGTACCGCCGGACGCGCGATGCCGATGCTGGTGGCGCCGAAGCGGGCAGCGAGACAT
>CAYOXR010000286.1:0-5433 GCA_964407955.1 uncultured bacterium
ATGACCGAGTCTACTTCGGGCCGCGCCGGGCCGGGCGCCCGCCCGCCGGGGAGGGGCGGGCCGTCGGGCGGGCGCGAACGCCGGGAACTAACGTGCACGACGTGTTGTCGCAAGGGGCAAGCGGCCCTTCGGGCGGGTACCGACCGGTGGTATACTCACCGAACCTAGGCAGCCGTGCCTGGCTTCATGGACCTCGTGCCCGTGTTCACCGCGCGTACCAGCACGAAAGGAAGCCGATTCCGATGCCCAACATCCGCAACGTGGCCGTTCTCTCGCACAGCGGAGCGGGGAAGACGTCGCTCGTCGAGGCGATGCTCCTCCGCGCCGGTGCGATCACCTCGCTGGGCAGGGTCGAGGACGGGAGCACTGTCTCGGACAGTACTCCCGAGGAGAAGAGGCGCAAGATCTCCATCTACACCTCGATCCATCCGTACAGCTGGAAGGGCGAGCCGTTCAACCTGCTCGATACCCCCGGCTATGCGGACTTCTCCGGTGAGATCCGCGGCGCTCAGGCGGCGGCGGATGCGGCCCTGGTGGTCGTATCGGCGGTGTCCGGCGTGGCGGTGGGGACCGAGCGCGTGTGGTCGTCGAGCGTCGAGCGTGAGCTCTCCAGCCTCTTCGTGATCAACAAGATGGACCGCGAGAACGCCGACTTCTTCCGCACCATGGCCGACATCGAGGCCACGCTTCCCGGCAACATCGCCGCCATCCAGATCCCCATCGGCCAGGCGGAGGACTTCCGCGGCATCGTCGATTTGCTGGAGATGAAGGCCTACGCCTGGCCCGACGGCGAGCCGGTGGCGGGCGCGATCCCTGATGAGGTCGCCGGCGTGGCGCAGGAGTACCGCGACCGACTGGTCGAGTCCATCGTCGAGACCGACGACGAGCTGATGATGCAGTACCTGGAGGACAACGCGCTGGATCCCGAGGCGCTGATGCGCGCGTTCGACGCAGCCGTTCGCGGCGGCGAGCTGACGCCGGTGCTGCTGACCTCCGCCACCCGGGTGATGGGCGTCAGCCTGCTGATGGACTTCATGAATCACGGCGTGCGCCACGTGCAGGACCACAAGCCGCTGGCCGTCGACGAGGGCGACCCACCCGAGCTGGGCGAGGATCATCCCTTCGGCGCGCGCGTGTTCAAGACCGTTGTCGACCCGTACCTGGGCAAGGTGTCGATGATGCGCGTCCTGTCCGGGCGCGTGAAGGCGGGTGACAACGTCAAGGACGCGAACCACGACGTCGACGTGCGGATCTCGCACCTGTACGTGCCCGAGGGGAAGGATCTCAAGGAGGTCAAGGAGCTGGCGGCCGGCATGATCGGCGCAGTCACCAAGGTCGAAGAGATCCGCACCGGCGACACCTTGTGCGACCCGGCGCACGCGTTCCAGCTCTCCGCGATCCGCTTCCCGTCGCCGGTCATGGCGTTGGCATTGACCCCCAGGTCGCGCGGGGACGAGGACAAGATGTCCGACGGCCTGCACAAGCTGCTCGATGCGGACCCGACGCTGCTGCTCGAGCGCAACGCCGACACGCACGAGACGGTGCTGTGGGGGATGGGGCACGTCCATCTCGAGATCGCCGTCAACGCCCTCAAGGAGCGTTTCGGCGTCGACGTGGACACGCGGCCGCCCGCCGTGGCCTACCGCGAGACCATCAGCGGCAGCGGCGATGCCCGCTACCGGCACAAGAAGCAGACCGGTGGGGCCGGCCAGTTCGCCGAGGTGGCGCTGCGGGTGGCGCCGCTGGCTCGCGGCGCCGGCTTCGAGTTCGCCTGGAAGGTCGTGGGCGGGTCCATCCCCAGCGGCTTCCAGCCGAGCTGCGAGAAGGGCGTGCGCAGCGCGTTGGAGGCGGGCGTGCTGGGTGGCTTCCCGGTGCAGGACGTCAAGGTCGAGGTGTACGACGGCAAGGACCACCCCGTCGACTCCAAGGACATCGCCTTCCAGATCGCCGCCTCACAGGCCTTCAAGGACGCCATGAAGCAGGCCAGGCCGGTCCTCCTGGAGCCGGTCTCGCTGCTGAAGGTGCGCGTTCCCGACCGCTTCACCGGCGATGTCATCTCGGACCTGAACACCCGGCGTGGGCGCATCCTGGGCATGGACACCGAGGGCTCGGTGAGCGTGGTCAGCGCGCACGTGCCGATGGCCGAGATCCTCACCTACTCCCCCGACCTGCGTTCGATGACGGGCGGCCGCGGCGTGTTCTCGCTCAAGTTCGACCACTACGACGTGGTGCCCGGTCAGGTCGCAGACCGCATCCTGGCCGAGCGGCAGGAGGAGAAGGCGGCCTCCTAGACCGCCGCGCAGCGGCTCGCAGCGTTCCCGCGCGGGCCGGCCGGCGGTGCCCCTCGCCGGAGCGCGCGGGGCCCGGCTCGAGCCGGGCGCCTCAGGCGCGTCTAGGGCTGAGCAGCGGCGCGAGGTTCATGCCGCTGAGGTAGGCCAGGAACGACGGCAGGATGGGCAGCACGCACGGGGACAGGAACGACAGCGCACCCGCGACGAAGGCCAGGGTCAGCGTCGGGGCGCCGACGCCGCCGAGCCAGCCGGTCTCGGCGCTGCCGAACCCCGCCAGGTAGGGCGAGAGGGCGTTCAGGGCGCCGCTCAGGAGCAGCACGCCGACCGCGATGAGCAGCACCGCGCCGACGCGCTCGAGCGTGCCCGAGTAACGCCTCAGCACACGGGTCAGTGGCAGTAGCTGCGACAGGGCCAGGAACGGTAGGGAGAAGCCCAGCGAGTAGACCAGCAGCAGCAGGCCGCCTTCAGCGCCGCCGCCGCTGGTGGCCGCGATTCCCAGGATGCCGGCCAGGATGGGGCCGATGCACGGGGTCCAGCCGGCAGCGAAGGCCACGCCCACCACGACCGAGCCGAGGTAGCCGCCGGGCTTGCGCATGAGGTGCACGCGAAGCTCCTGCTTGAACACCGGCAGCGGGATCAGGTCGAGCATGATCAGGCCCATGACGATCAGCAGCGCTCCCGCGAGCATGCGCAGGGCCGCGCCGTAGGCGAGCAAGAAGGTGCTCATGAGCCCCGCACTGAAGCCCAGCGCCACGAACACCGCGGAGAGGCCGGCCACGAAGGCGAGCGTGTGGAGCGCCAGGTGCAGCCGGATGGGTACGCCGGCCGTGGCGGCGTCACGCTCCGGGCTCACAACGCCGCCAGCTGGGCGCGAACGTCCGCGGCCAGCTCCAGGCCGAGCTCGTCGGCCTCCTTGGCCTCGCCGCTGACGCTGGCCTGTAGCGTGGTCGCGGCCTTGAGGACGGCGCCGAAGAGGGTGAGCTCGCCGTCCTCGGTGACGTTGGCGAGGGCACCGACGACGCAGTCGTCGCATTGCTCGCCGCCGTCGCCGACGCGGACGGCCCGGGCGAAGCTGCGCTCGGCGCGCACGCGATCGAAGCTGGGGCGATGCTGGAGCGAGTACGCCACCTCGAACGCCAGGTCGTCATCGGCACGAACCAGGAACCCCACGGCACCCTGACCGGGGGCCGGCGCGAACGCTTCGGGCTCGAGCACGATGTCCAGGCGGTTGCGATGGTCGAGCGCCAACAGCGCCGCGGCGGGCGCCAGCAACGCGTCGATGTCGCCGGCGGTGAGGAGCTTGAGGTCGGGATCGAGCTCGCCAGTGACCTGCACCACCTGCAGAGCGCCGTGCTGACCGGCCAGGAAGGCGCCGTCTCGCGCGCTCTGGACGCCCACGCGGGTGCCGGCGGCGAGGTCCTCGAGTCTCCGCGGCCCGCGCGCGACCAGCGCCGAGCGCGGCTCCATGCGGCGCGCCACCGCGGCCAGCGTCACGCCTTCGGGGAGCGCGTACGGCAGCGTCTCGAGCTGGACCACCGCCACGCCGACGTCGTTGCGCTCCAACGCCTGCAGCAGCGAGTCCTCGCCCTGGACCTTCGCGTCGCCGTTCTTGATGGTGCGCAGTGCGAAGTTCACGTCCGGCCACTCGTCCGTCAGCTGCTCGAGCACGGCCCGAGCCTGGCGCAGCGCGAGCGCGCCGTCGCGGTTGCCCAGCACGATTCTTGCCATGGCCATGTTGTATCACACTCGCAGCCTGCTGCCGACGCCAGAAAGCCTTTGCAGCAAGGCATCGCCGGGTTCGCGTCAACGGCCGCGCGCGGGCGCGCGTGCGGCGGTTCAGGCGATGGCCAGCGCAGCTTCCTTGAGCTCCTCGGCGCGGTCGGTGCGCTCCCACGGGAAGCCGTCCCGCCCGAAGTGGCCGTACGCGCTGGTAGCGGTGTAGATGGGTCGACGCAGGTCGAGCTGGGCGATGATCGAGGCCGGCCGGGCATCGAACGCCTGCGCCACGAGGTGGCTGAGGCGCTCGTCGCCGAGCGCGGACGTGCCGAAGCTGTCGACGAACATGCCCACCGGGTGGGCCACGCCGATGGCGTAGGCGAGCTGCACCTGGCAGCGCCTCGCCAGCCCGGCGGCGATCAGGTTCTTGGCGATGTAGCGGGCGTAGTAGCTGGCCGAGCGGTCGACCTTGGTGGGGTCCTTGCCACTGAACGCGCCGCCGCCGTGCGGCACGGCGCCGCCATAGGTGTCGACGATGATCTTCCTGCCGGTGAGCCCGGCGTCGGCCTGCGGGCCGCCGCGCACGAAGCGGCCGGTGGGGTTCACGAGGTAGCGGGTGCGTTCGTCGAGCAGCGCTTCGGGGATCACCGGCGCGACGACGTGCGCCTTGACCTCCTCGCGGAGCTGCTCGAGCGTCACGTCGGGCGCGTGTTGGGCCGACACCACAACGGTCTCGACGTGGGTGGCGCGGCCCTCTTCGTAGCCGAGCGTCACCTGCGCCTTGCCGTCGGGTCGGAGGTAGCGGAGGATGCCCTGCTTGCGTACCTCCGCCATGCGCCGGGTGAGGGCGTGCGCCAGCATGATCGGCAGCGGCATGGCCTGCGGCGTCTCGTCCGTGGCGTAACCGAACATCATCCCCTGGTCGCCGGCCCCGACCAGGTCGAAGTCGTCGCCGCTGTCGGCCTCCTGGGCGCGGTCGACGCCCAAGGCGATGTCGGGCGACTGCTCGTTGACCGCGATGAGCACGGCGCTGTGGTCGGCGTCGATGCCGTAGCTGGCGTCGGTATAGCCGACGTCGCGCACCGCCTGCCTGACGATCGCCTGGAAGTCGACGTAGCCGTGGCAGGTGATCTCGCCGGCGATGAGCGCCAAGCCGGTGGTGAGGATGGTCTCGGCCGCCACCCGGGCGTAGGGATCCTCCGTCAGGATAGCGTCCAGCACGCTATCGCTGATGCGGTCAGCGAGCTTGTCGGGGTGACCTTCGTTCACCGATTCGGCGGAGATGAGTCTGCGCACGCCTGGGTCCTCTCGCGTGGTGGTCGACGGCGACGCGCCCTGTTTGGCGGCGGTCCGTGCGGCGCCGATGCGCCATCGTAGCAGGGGCCGCCGGCAGGGGCGGTGCTCTGAGCTGGCTATACTCGCCGCA
>CAYOXR010000287.1:0-2043 GCA_964407955.1 uncultured bacterium
CTACCAAGCGATGTTCATCGTCATTCGCCGACGTGTGCGGGCCCCGGCCGGACCATCGGGCCGGGGCCCGGCGCGTGGTGCCGCTGTGTGACCAGCGCCAGGGGCCGGGTCAGGGCACCATCAGCGTCATGCCCGCGCGAATGGTGTCGCCACTCAGGCCGTTGAGCCGGCGGAGCTCCGCCACCGTGGTGCCGTAGCGTTGCGCGAGCGCCCACAGGCTGTCGCCGGGCTGGACCGTGACCTGCTTCAACGGCGCCGCGGGCCCGTCGGGGACGCTTCGCCCGCTCGCGCGCCAATGCGCCCACAGGAACGCCCGCGTGGTCTCACCCAAGTCGTGCACTTGCTTCGCCGCGGCCAATCCCAGGAAGCGGTAGTGCCACGGCTCGTACATGTAGCAGGTGGTGGCCTCCGCGCCCTTCGGGTAGCTCATGACGAAACCGTAGCGCCAGGCGTTCGCCTCGACCCACGCCCCGGTGGGCGTGGCCGCCCAGTCCTGGTAGTCCCAGGGCGCCTTGCCCCCCTTGGCACGGAGATCCATGGCGGTCCCGAGCTGGTGCTCTGAGTGGCCGGGCCGCGCGCTCGATCGCAACGCGTAGGCGTAACCGTCGACCTTCACCCAGTACTGGAAGGTGGTCACCTGGGTCTGGTAGGACCGGTAGCCGCTCTGGACGGCGATCGGGTGGCCGGCCGCGGCCGCCGCCTGCGCCATGGCCCGCAGGTGCGGGATGACGAAGGCGCGCACCCGTTGATCCGCGTTCAAGCCGGCCTCGCTGGTGGAGACCAAATCCGGGGGCGCGTAGCTGGCCGGCAGGCGAAAGTGCGTGTCGACCAGGGTGTAAGGCCACTGGTCGTAACGCGTAAACGCGGTGGCGACGTCTGCCACGGCGCATGTCGGCACGTGTGCCGCCGCGGGCGCATCCGCGGTGGCCGGCGCCGATTGAGCGCTGGCGACGGCCACGATGCCGGTCAACAGGATGATGAGGGAAAGTCGCACGCGTGAACCTTACCATCGCCCTCGGCGCCGCAGATGTGCCCCGCCTGAGCGGCCCCGCGCGAGTCGGGCGGCCTCGGCGCGGCTCCCGCGGCCGCCGGCCGGCCCCCCGCGACAGCGCCATCGACGGCCTCACCACGCCCGAGCACCACGTGAGAAACACTTCTCACGGCATCCGTTGGTAAGCTTCTGGGCACGTGCTCGAGCGCACCGCCCTTCACGGCGCGCAGGACGATCCGCGCCACGATCGACGCGCCGAGTAGGGACCCACAAGGAGGCTCACCGTGCTGCGTCCTTCCCTACGTCTGTTGGCCATGGCCGCCGCCATCGCGATGCTGGGCTCGCCGGCGGCGCATGCCCAACGAAGCATGAACCTGGGGAGCGAGTACGGAATCATGGTCAGCCAGGCCGTTCACACGATAGGCGGCATCTTCGTGGATTGCAGCAGCCTCCCCGGTCGCTCCTGGCCGGCGTCGGCGCAGGTGGCATGTGCTCGCCTCCCGCGCGGCGTGTACGGATACTTCCGATTGGGCGTTCACGGCCGGCTCTACGGGTACCTGTCGCGGGGCGCATTGCGCGTCGTGAGTCCCTGGCACACGGTCGGGAACAACCTCGAGGTGGTCTACGACGTCCAGGGCGGAACGCTCACCGTCGAGCGCGAGTGGGACGGGGGAAGCCTCTACGCCGTGTTCGAGTACCTCGGCAATCTCACGCGGGCTTCGAGCAAGGTGCCGGGCCACTAGCGAAGGGTGTCAGGCACCTGGCTTAGGGTGCGCCCAGCACCGCTGCCCCTCTCCCGAGTACGGCGGCGAGCGCGCTCGCCTCACCGACGTCACCGGCCCGCGCTGGCGCGCCTCCGGCCCGCTAGTCGGTGGTGATCTCGGTCACGAAGCCGGGCAGCTGCACGGCCGGTAGGCCCATAGACTCGAAGACGCCCTTCGGCAGACCGATGTCCCCCACGTATAGGCGCCCCACCGCGCCGCCGGGCCGCACGCCCGCCTTGGGCAGCGCCACCGCCAGCGTCATGGAGGCGTGCACGATGTCCCCCGGTA
>CAYOXR010000288.1:0-3387 GCA_964407955.1 uncultured bacterium
CCTGTTTACCGGCGGCCGTGGCCGTCGTCGCCGCCGATGGGTGCGCGGCGTACACTGACACATGACGGTGGACGACTGGGTATACGAGGCCGTGGAGTCGGCGAGCACCAAGGGCGCCACACTCAGAGAGGTGCAGCGCTACATCGACGAGAAGCACTTCGAGGAGCTGGCAGTCGATACCATCGAGTCCTCCCTCACCTCGCAGTTGGAGCAGGGCAAGCTGGTCCGCGAAGGAACCCGCTACACCGTCGCCCACAAGACGACCAAGGCGGACGCCCTCAAGAAGCTCTTCGGCGACAGCTGATGCCGTGCCCGCGGGCCGGCGCCGTCTCGGCACCCGTCCGGGCGCCGAGGCCCCCACGGGAGGGACCATGACCGCGCCCCGACAGCGCGCCGTGCCCCCGAACCTGCACGACTTCTACGACCTCGACGCGCTCTACGCTCCGGAAGAACGCATGATCCGGGACAGCGTGCGTGACTTCGTACGCTCCGAGATCCTGCCGGAGGTCGGCGAATGGTGGGCGAGCGACCGCTTCCCCGACGACCTCCCTCGCCGCTTCGGAGAGCTGGGCGTGCTGGGCGTCACCCTTCCGGAACGCTTCGGGGGCGCCGGCGCCTCCCCCCTTGCCTACGGCCTGATCAACCGCGAGCTCGAGTACGCCGACTCCGGCATGCGCTCGTTCGTCAGTGTGCAGTCGAGTCTGGTGATGTATCCGATCCACCGCTACGGCTCCGACGCCCTCAAGGAAGCGTGGCTGCCGCGACTGGCGAGTGGGGAGGCCGTCGGCTGCTTCGGCCTCACCGAGCCCGACGCCGGCAGCGACCCCGGCGCCATGCGCACCCGCGTGCGCAAGGTCGGCGACGAGTTCGTCCTCAATGGCGTCAAGCGCTGGATCACCAACGGTTCGCGCGCCGACGTGGCGGTCATCTGGGCCCGCGACGAGGGCTCCGGCGACATCCTGGGCTTCGCAGTCGACACCGCCAGCGAGGGTTTCCAGGCCCACGACATCAAGACGAAGGCGTCCATGCGCGCGTCGGTCACCTCCGAGCTGATGCTCGACGAGGTGGCGGTGCCGGCCGGAAGTCAGCTGCAGGTGACCGGCCTCAAGGGCGCGCTGAGCTGCCTCAACCAGGCCCGCTTCGGGATCGCGTTCGGGGTCCTCGGGGCCGCGCAGGCCTGCTTCGACGAGGCCGCCGCTTTCGTCGCCGAGCGTCCGAGCTTCGGTGGGCCGCTCGCCGGCAAGCAACTCGTTCAGGCGCGCCTGGCCGACATGCTGGCCGGGATCACCAAGGGCAACCTGCTCGCCTACCGGTTGGCGCAGCTCAAGGGGCTCGGCGGCGATCATCCCGCCCGCGTGTCGCTAGCCAAGCGCGACAACGCGCGTATGGCCCTCGCGGTCGCACGAGCGGCACGGGACTTGCTCGGCGCCAACGGCATCACGACCGAGTACGCCAGCATCCGGCACATGCTCAACCTCGAGACCGTGTCGACCTATGAAGGCACCGATGCCGTGCACACGCTCGTTCTCGGCCGGCAGGTGACCGGCCTGAACGCGTTCTGAGCGCTGGCGATCGCGCCACCCCGCCGCTAGCGCAACGCCACCAACGCCAGGGCCATCAACGCCGCCAGTACGGCGGCCCGCAGCAGATGGTAGCGCCACACCACGCGGCCGATGACCATGCGGGCGTTGAGGTACGAGCTCAGCCACGCCAGCAGCAGGCCGGCGGCGAGGATCCAGGCGGCGAAACGCAGTCCGTAGGCCACGGCCACCGCCGCCACCACCACGACCATGGCCGCGAGCAGGAACAGTCGCGAGACGCTCGGCTTACGGCGGCTCACCGCCCACGCGCCGAACGCGTTGACGGCGACGACTCCGAGGGCCATGACGACCACCAGGAAGCGCACTTCGCTCAGTCTACCGGCGCGACCAGCACGATGTCGACGGCGTCGGCGCCCGCCAGGACGTCATCGAGGAACCGGACCTGGAAGGGCTTGCGCACCAGGCCGCGGACGCGGTTGGCGAGCCAGGCGTCGGCGGCCGAGGCGCGGTCGGCGACCATCCTGATCTCGCTTACGCCGCCGCGTCGGCCGAACAAGCGGGCGGCTCCGAGGGTCTCGGCATCGGTGGGGAGCAGCGGCTCGCCGAGGCGTCGGGCCTCCGCCCGGAGGAGCTCGGGATCGAGACGGTGCTGCGACACGACGTGCTCCGTCGCGGCCGTGGCGCGCCCGGCCAGCGCATCGTTCAGCAACCACGGTTGACCCACCAGGCCAACCGTGCGGCGCGCGCCCGCAGGCGCGGACCAGGCTGGGGTTGCCCGGCGCGGCGGCCTGGCCTCCGCACGGCGCCGACCCCAGATGCGCCTGACCGCATGCGCGTCGTGAAGCAGGTTCTGCAGCGCGGTCACCGCGCTGCGGTCGATCTCGTCGCCCAGCTCCACGGGCACCGGGACGAGCGCAGGCAACCCCGCCAAGGCGTCTCGGAGCGCGGTCGGGAAGTCGGCGATCCACGGGTCGAGGCCGCCGCCGCGCGCCAGCTGCTCGCTCGTGGCCTTCTCGGCACCGTTGAGGTCGGGGACAAGCAGGGCGTCGGCGCCGGCGGCAGCCAGTGCCACCGCCTGGGCCGCGGCAAGTCGGAACGTGAGCGGCGCCACGGCGGCCACGCGCGGCTCGGCGAGCACCGTTCGCACGGCATCGGGCATGGGCAGCAGGCCCTCCGCACCGGCATCGCGCACCAGCCGTAGCCAGAAGGGACCGTAGCGGTCCCAGAGCAGCTGCGTAACGAATCCCACCCGCACGGCAGCGAAGTCTAGCACGCCACGCAGTAGCGTTCGCCGCCGCTCAGGCCTGGAGCCGAGCCGGCAGGGGCACCTGCAGGCGCTCCAACAGGGCGTCGGCGAGCCGCCTCGCGGCGCGCTTGTCCAGGAACTGGTTGCCGTTGCCGCACTTGGGCGACAGCACGCAGCGTGGGCAGCCGTTCTCGCACGGGCAGTCGGCGAGCAGATCGCGGGCCGCGGCCAGCCAGGCGGGGAACTGTGCGGCGCCCGCCCGCGCGTAACCGACGCCGCCGGGGTAGCCGTCATAGATGAACAGCGCGCTGGTACCGGTCGGCGGGTAGTGGGGGTAGGACACCCCGCCGACATCCGCACGCTCGCACAGCACGAAAGCCGGGAGCAGCCCGATCAGCGTGTGCTCCAGGGCATGCAAGGCGCTCGCCAGCTCGGCCGGCGCCAGCACGTCGGCTACGCCGTCGACGCTGAACCACAGCGCCTGGGTGGCGTAGCTGAGCTCCGGCAGCTCCAGCGCGCGCTCCTCGAGGATCGCGGCGGACACGTAGCGCTTCTTGACGTAGCCGGTCACCGTGGTGGTGACGCGCACGCGGCCGAACT
>CAYOXR010000289.1:0-9263 GCA_964407955.1 uncultured bacterium
CGTCAGCACGCCTCACGTCGACCTCCTCAGGCATCACGTCCCGCTGCGGCCGCAGGCGCCTGCTCCCGAGGAGGCGCGCGTGGCTGCTCCCATCCAGCCCTCCTAGCGGTGACGGACCAGGCCGGCGCGCTGGAGCACCAGGGCGGCGAGCTCTTCGACCGACAATGAGCTCGCGTCCTGAAACGGGATGGTGTGGCGCCTGAAGAGGCGTTCGGCCTGTCTCACCTCGTACTCGCAACGCCGCAAATCCGCATAGCGACTCCCCGGTCGGCGTTGCTGGCGGAGCTCGTGCAAGCGCCTGGCCGCGATGGTTAGCCCGAACAAGCGGGCATGGTGAGGCGCCAACGCCGCAGGCAAGGCGTCGCTCTCGAAGTCGTCCTCGGCCAGCGGGTAGTTGGCTGCGCGCACGCCATACTGCAACGCCAGGTACAGGCACGTCGGGCTCTTCCCCACCCTCGAAACCCCCACCATCACGGCTTCGGCCTGGCCGTAGCGGCGCACGTTCGCGCCGTCATCCGTCGCCAGGGCGAACTCCACGGCGTCGATGCGCGCCTGATAGCTGGCGAGGTCCCGGATGCTGTGATAGGCGCCGACCTGCGCCTGCGGCGGGCTCTCGAAGACCGCTTCGAGACGGTTCAGGAACGGCTCGAAGAGATCGACATGCACGCAGGGCGCCGCAGCAATGCGTTCGCGCACGCCGACATCGGTGATGGTGGAGAACACCACCGGCTCCGCCTCGAGCCCCGCCAGCTCAGCCGCCAGCTCGTCGGCGCGCTGAGGCGTGTTGACGAAGGGGCGGGTGCTGGTCCGGATGGACAGGTCCCCGAACCGTGCCAGCAGGCTATGGCCGAGCACTTCCGCCGTCACTCCGGTATGATCCGACACGAAGTACACTTGTCTGGCGTTCATGCCACCTCCGGGCTGCCGCCCGCATCCTAACCAGCCGGCGGCGCGCCGGTCTCGGCGCCGCCTGGACGCGCCCTTCGAGGGCGCCCTTGGCGACCGCACAGTTCGGATGTCGCCGGTGGCGGCACGAACAGGGGCTAGGCACAGAGTCAGGGCAACGCAAGCCTTTCGAGCCTTCGACGCGTGGACAGGGGGCGCCGATGGATTACATCCTGCCGTTCGACCAGGTCGGACTCGATGACGTTGCCGTAGTGGGCGGGAAGAACGCGTCCATCGGCGAGATGGCGCGGAACCTCGAGGAAGCGGGCGTCCGCGTACCCGGCGGCTTCGCCACCACCGCGTCCGCGTACCGCGCCTACCTGGACGAAAGCGGCGTGGGCGGGCGTATCGCCACCTTGCTCGAGGGCGTCGACGGCGAGGACGTGGCGCTTCTCGCCGAGCGGGGCCTGGCGGTTCGCACGTTGATCCTCGAGACGCCGTTGCCTCCGGCGCTGGCGCAGGCGTTGCGGGAGGCGTACGCGGGCCTCGGCTCCGGCGGTGCCCCCGCAGCGGTGGCGGTGCGCTCGTCGGCGACGGCCGAGGACCTGCCCGAGGCCTCGTTCGCGGGTCAGCAGGAGACGTTCCTCAACGTCCGCGGGGAGGAGGCGCTCCTCGAGCACGTCCGTAAGGTGTTTGCCTCGCTGTTCACCGACCGGGCCATCGCCTACCGACGCCACCACGGCTTCGACCACGTCGACGTGGCGCTATCCGTGGGCGTGCAGCGCATGGTGCGCAGCGACCTCGGCGTGAGCGGGGTGGCCTTCACCCTGGATACCGAGTCGGGGTTCCGCGAGGTGGTCTTCGTCACCGCCGCCTACGGCCTCGGCGAGCTGCTGGTGCAGGGCGCCGTCAACCCGGACGAAGTCTACCTCTACAAGGCGGCCCTGCGTGCCGGGAGGCCGCCGGTGCTGCAGCGCCGGCTCGGCTCCAAGGCCGAGAAGATGGTCTACGGCTCCGGCTCCGCGCTGGTGGAGACGGTGCCGGTGCCTCAGGCCGAGCGCCTGAGCTTCGCGTTGAGCGACGACGAGCTCGCCGACCTCGGCCGCCAGGCGCTCGCCATCGAGGACCACTACGGACGCCCCATGGACATCGAGTGGGCCAAGGATGGCGAGGACGGACGCATCTACGTGCTCCAGGCCCGGCCGGAGACCGTTCAAAGCCGCAGCGGCCGCGTCTTGGAGCGATACCGTCAGCTCGAACGGAGCGAGGTCCTGGTACGGGGTCGCGCCGTGGGCTCGCGCATCGCCAAGGGTCGCGTGCGGGTGGTGCCGAGCGCCGCGGAGATGGAGCGCGTGGAGCCCGGCGACGTGCTGGTGACCGACATGACCGACCCCAACTGGGAGCCGGTAATGAAGCGGGCGTCGGCGATCGTCACCGATCGCGGTGGCCGCACCTGCCACGCCGCCATCATCGCGCGGGAGCTCGACATCCCCGCCGTGGTGGGCAGCGGCGACGCGACCGCGCTCCTGCGCGACGGCGACGAGGTCACCGTGAGCTGCGCCGAGGGGGACGAAGGCGTCGTCTACGCTGGGCATCCACGCTTCGACATCGAGCGGATCGAGCTCGACCGCATGCCCGAGCTGCCGGTCGGACTGATGATGAACGTCGCTTCGCCGGAGCGCGCCTTCTCCTTCGCGCAGCTGCCCAACCGCGGGGTGGGGCTGGCGCGACTCGAGTTCATCATCAACAACGACATCGGCGTGCATCCGAGGGCGCTGCTGGCCTATCCGGACGTTCCACCCGAGGTGCGTGCCGAGATCGAGCGGCGCAGCGCCGGCTATGGCAGCCCGGCTCGCTTCTTCGAGGAGAAGCTCAAGGAGGGTGTTGCGGTCATCGCCGCGGCGTTCGCGCCTCAGCCGGTGATCGTGCGCATGACGGACTTCAAGTCCAACGAGTACGCCCATCTGGTCGGCGGCCAGGCGTTCGAGCCACGCGAGGAGAACCCCATGATCGGCTTCCGGGGAGCGTCGCGCTACCGAGCCGAGACGTTCGCCGACGCGTTCGCTGCGGAGTGCCGGGCCCTGACGCGCGTGCGGGGCGAGATGGGCCTCACCAACGTCAAGGTGATGATCCCCTTCGTCCGTACCGAAGGCGAGCTGCTCGACGTGCTCGGGCGCATGGCCGACCACGGGCTCGAGCGCGGCGAGAACGGCCTGCAGATCATCATGATGTGCGAGATCCCGTCCAACGCCATCCTTCCGGAGGCTTTCCTGCAGCACGTCGACGGCTTCTCGATCGGCTCGAACGACCTCACGCAGTTCACCCTCGCCCTCGATCGCGATTCCGGCCTGGTGGCCGACCTCTTCGACGAGCGCGATCCCGCCGTTCAGGCGCTCATGGCCAACGCCATCCGCGCCTGCAAGACGGCGGGCAAGTACGTCGGCATCTGCGGTCAGGGGCCGTCCGACAGGCCCGACTTCGCGCGCTGGCTGGTCGACCAGGGAATCGACACCATCTCGCTGAACCCGGACACCGTCCTCAGCACCTGGCTGTACCTGGCCGGCGAGCGCGATTCCCTCGGGATCCCCTGACGCCGGCGGCGGCCGAGTCCGCGCAGGTACCTCGCCCCGTGTCCGCCCGGCCGAGCCCGACAGGCCACGCCTTCGCCCGACAGGCGTTCGCCTTCGCGGGCCCTAGCATGGAGGCATGAGCGACACGTCCAGACCCGAGTCCCCCGCCCGCGACGCGCCGGACCGGCCGGCGACCGAGCTCGCCTCCGCCACGCTGGCCGGGGGCTGCTTCTGGTGCCTGGAGGCCGTCTTCGGCGACCTCGCCGGCGTCGAGTCCGTGACCTCCGGCTACACCGGCGGCCACGTCCCCGACCCCGGCTACGAGCGCGTGTGCAGCGGCACCACCGGCCACACCGAGGCCGTGCACATCCGCTTCGATCCCGACGTCATCGGCTACCGCGACCTGCTCGCTGTCTTCTTCAGCACCCACGACCCCACCACCCGGGACCGCCAGGGCAACGACGTGGGCCCGCAGTACCGCTCCGCGATCTTCTACCACGACGACAGCCAGCGTGCCGACGCCGAAGCGGTCATGCGCGAGGTGACGGCTGCCGGGCTCTACCCCGCACCGCTGGTCACCGAGCTCGAGCCCGCGGCCGCCTTCTACCCGGCGGAGGCGTACCACCGCGACTACTACGCCAACAACCCCGGCGAGGGCTACTGCCGCGTCGTCATCGCGCCGAAGCTCGCCAAGTTCCGCAAGCAGTACCTGGACCGCTTGAAGCGCCCCGCCACAGCGGGCGGCTGAAGCGCGCCAGCGAGCGGCACGCGGCGGTGCCACGGCGACGCCGCGCCGATCAGTCGCCCGGCGAAGGGTCCGCCCCGGAGCCGATCTCGCCGCGCTCGCCGCGGCCCTTCGGGTAGATGGCGCGCAGCACCGCGTAGGCCACGAAGCCCACGACGATCGGGCCACCGATGACGAGCACCCACAGGAAGCCCGTGCTGAGCCCGAGGCCGTTCTTGTAGGCCGCGATCGTGGCCGCGATGAAGAAACCGAGCAGCCCGATCACGGTCGCCGTCCTGACGGGATGCTCGCTGGGCAGCTCGATGTAGCGGAGCTTCTGCTTCGAGGGCTGCAGCAAGGGGTAGACGAACCCGAAGAGGATCAGCAGGACGGGGATCAGGATGCCGATGAATTCGGTGCCGAAGTAGATCCCGATCACCTTGAAGTGCCAGCTCGACGGGATCATCTTCAGGAAGCCGAACAGCCACAGGAAGTACCACTCCGGCTTCACGTTCGGCGTCCCCGGCCCGGGAGGGCCGAAGTGCTCGATGGGATTGGCGTTGAACACGCCGGCCACGACCGCGAGCACCGCCACGAACACGGCGAACAGCACCCCCATGATGAGCGCCTGCTGCGGCCAGAAGGGCACACCGAGGATCTTGCCGGGTGCCACCTTCTCGGCGTACTTCGGCTGCGTGTGCTTCTGCAGGAACATGATCAGCACGTGCGCACCGATCAGCATGGCGATGATGAGCGGGATCCAGATCATGTGGAGGGCGGTCATGCGAGGCAGCGAGTGCTCGGTCGGGAAGGTGCCCCCGAAGAAGAGCTGCGCCAGCCAAGAACCGATGAGCGGGATGGACGCCGCAATCTCGTAGCCCACCTTGGTGGCCGTCGCCGAGAACGCGTCGAACGGCAGCGAGTAGCCCGTGAATGCCGCCACCACCGCGAAGACCAGGAGCGCGAAGCCGATCAGCCAGTTGATCTCGCGCGGCTTCTTGTAGGCGCCCGTCAGCAGGATGCGCAGCAGGTGCAAGAAGGCGCCGGCGATGAACACGTTGGCCGCCCAGTGGTGCATGCTGCGGATGACCTGTCCGAACGGCAGCGTGTCGATGAACTGGACCGAGGCGTAGGCGGCCGGGAGTTGCTTGGTGCCCACCTGCACCATGCGGATCGACGGCTCGAAGTTGATGGACAGGAACACGCCCGTGAGCACGAGGATGACGAACGAGAACAGGGTGATCTCGCCGAGGAAGAACGAGTGGTGGACCGGGAACATCTTCCGGAAGAACTTCTTGTAGAGCCTGGAGAGCGCCAGGCGCTCGTCGAGCCACTTACCCATCGCCCAACCCCCTCAACTGCATCCGACCGTGGTCATGAACGCACCCGCTACCGCGAGCTGCCCGCCGTCGATCCTGAGCGGCAGCATCGGCAGGGGACGCGGCGCCGGGCCCGCCACAACCTTGCCATCCTGGCGCGGGTCGAACTGTGAATGGTGGCATGGGCACAGCAGCCAGCCGTTCTGTTTGTCCCAGTCACTCACCGTGCAGCACAGGTGGGTGCACACGCCGGAGTACGCCACGATGCCGTCGGCCGCGTGCGGCGCCGTGTCGGGTCCGAGCCGGCTCGGCTGGAAACGGGACAGCAGGATGAGGTTGTTGTCGGTGCCGCTCTTGACGACGCCGGTCTTGGGGTTCTTCGGGTAGGCAAGCGTCTGCTCCTGATCGACCTTGATGTCGGCAGGCGTGACGAGTTTGCTCTGGGCCGAGGCGAACACGAGCTGGTCGCCGTCTTCGGGCGGCTCCTGCTCGGGCGTCACCTTGGCGATCGGCCGCAGGCTGCCCGTCACGCTCAGGGCCGACAGCCCTGTCACCGTCAGGGCGACGGTGACACCGATGCCCGCCTGCAAGAAGCGGCGCCGCTGAATCACGCGCTCGCGCTCCTCCGCATCGAGGTCCGTGTCCGGCGTTTGCTCGCCGGGGCCCTGCGACGGCGCTGCCTTGCGGTCGTCGTCGTTCGCCATTACCACGGCACCTCCGAATCCTCGGACTCCACGTGGACCTCGCCATCCTGGTAGTAGCGCTTGTAGAGCGCGAGTATGCCCGCGACGGTGAGTGAGATGCCGCCGAAGAGGGCGCCCTCGACGGCGGGGTGGGTCTGTTGCGTGCGAAGGCTGTGGATGATCGACTGCGCGAACAGGCCCGACAGCGCCACGGCCAGTGCGGACAGCGCCATGCCCACCCACTGGGCACCGCCAGGTTTGGCGGGATGCGTCCCGGGCCGCAGCTCCCGACCTTCCAGCCACACCGACACGTAGCCGATCACGGCGTACACCAGCAGCACGATGCCGATACTGATCAAGCCTATCTGGCCGACCGACAGCGGCTGCACCTTGCCGCCCGCCAGGGCGGTGATGTGCCGGCCGTCCAGGTAGGCGATGAAGAACAGCGCAACCGCGAACAGCAACGTGAAGAAGGGGATCACGCGGTCGTTGCGGTACATCTCAACGTCCTCCCCGACCGGCGCGCCGCGCCGCCGTCACGGCGACGCCGGGCACCGCGAGCCTCGGGCCGGTCATTGGCCCGCCTTCGGGGCCGCCTGGCTCGCCTCCTGCAGCGTCACCGCTCCGTAGCTGTTGCCGAAAGCGTTGCGCACGTAGGTGGCCACCGCAGCCAGGTCCTTGGCGGTGTACGACGGGTGTGCCGGCATGGTGCCCTTGCCATCGAAGATCCGTTGCACCACGGCGGTGGCGTCCGAGAGGAAGGCGTTGCCAGCCAGGGCCGGGAACGTGGGCGGGATCCCGGCGCCGTTGGGTTGATGACAGCTCGCGCAGTCGGAGTCGTACAGGGTCTTGCCCGCGCTCATCATCGCCTGCGTCCCGGCACCCGCCGCCTGGCCGGCCGGGGTCGCCGTAGCCGTGCTGGTGGACGTGCTCGTGGCGGTGCCCGTGGCCGGGCTGGTCGCCGTGGACGTCGCCGTGCCGGTGGCCGGGCTGGTCGCCGTGGACGTCGCCGTGCCGGTCGCCGGCGTCGACGCCGGACTGCTGGCCTTCGGCTCAGCGCTGGCCGCATCCGCGACGCTCACGCCGCCGAAGCTGTTGCCCCAGGTATTGCGGATGTAGGTCGCGACCGCCGCCAGGTCCTCGGTGGTGTAAGACGGGTGCGACGGCATGGCGCCACCACCCTCGTAGACCTTCTTGACGACGGCGCTGGCGTCGCTGAGGAAGCTGTTGCCCGCCAGCGCCGGGAACGTCGGAGGCATGCCCTCCCCGGTCGGCTTGTGGCACGCCGCGCAGTCGGAGCTGTACAGCGTATCGCCGGCCTTCAGAAGCGCCTGATCCACGGGCGGGCCAGCTGCCTGCGCGGTGGAGCCGCCACCCGAGGCTTCCGGCGGCGACACCACGTGGCTGTAGATGGGCACGACCATGAAGAACACCCAGATCCCGCCCAGGACGATGATGGTCGCCAGCACATACAGCCAGTTCGGCGGCCCACTGGGGCGGGCCGCCGGCGGTGGCGGCGCAGCGGGCGCCACCACGTCGACATCGATTCGCCCGCTCACGGTAGCGCCGGGCTCGAGCCCGCGCACCTCGACCGCAGACTCGTGCTGGACGGTGAATGGGATACGCCGCTCGCGGCGGCCGCCAGCGGCGTCGATGCGCACCAGCCGCACCGTATGCGCACCCTCGGCAAGCTCCGCAGTATCGAGCTGGAAGCGGAACGGCGGTGCGGTCAGGACCCTGACAGCCTCCGTCCCGTCGTCGAGGTACACCTCGATGCGCACCACCGTGTCGGACGAACTCGAGCCTTGTCCACTCACGAAAACAATCCTCCCCATGCTGAACTCTGGTCACCGCCGCCGAACGGCCGCACCAGCCGACGCCGCAAACGCCCGCCCCCGACCGCCCAGACTACGACGCCGGCAACCCGGTCGCCAGCCACGAGCCGGCCGGCACCAGGATCAACCACGGCCGTAGTGTAAGTGGAGCCAGCCTGTTTGTTGCATGCCTCAACCGACCCTTCGGGACGTTGTCACCTTCCCCGACGCAAGAGCTCGCGCCCGGCGGCAACCCTGTGCCGGGTGGCACGCCTGCGCTTCATCCGGGCGGCCCCGTCCCCACGAACGCCCGTCAGGAGCGTACCGCAGCGGACGAATGTCCCAATGGGGCAAATGTCCCTTCAGCAAACGCATCCGCCGCACGCCAGCCGCCGGCGCTCCGTAGCCCCGCGCGAGGCGAGCGAACGGTCGTCGCAGGCCTCTCGCCGCCAGGCCGCCCGGTGCATTCTAGCTACTCTGGACGGCGATGACGAACCTCGAGGAGCTTGCCGCGGCCGAGCACGCGCTACTGCTGCATGCCGCAACCTATCGCGTTCGAGTCGAAGCGGGCGGCCTGTCGGCGTGTCTCGCGACGGGGCAGGCGGACGCGCTGTTGCACGTCGCCGTCCCCAGCGGTCCCGAACCGCGCGACTGGCGCACGTCGGTCGAGGCCCTGCTGGAACTCGGCCGCAGCCACGGGATCGTACCCCGCCTGGAGTTCATGGCCGAGCTGCACCCGACGTTGCCTTCGGCGCTCGAGCGCAGTGGCTTCCGGCGGCTCTCCGCGGACCCGGTGATGACAACGACCGTGGGCCGGCTGGCGCCGCCACCCGGGCTGGGCGCGTCGACGCGCTACCGGCGCCTGGACCCGCGGGACGGCGCCCGGCTGCGCGACTTCGTCGAGGTCCAGGCCGACGCGTTCGGCATGCCGCGCGCCACCGGCTACGCCTTCCTCGAGCGCATGCACCGCACCCTGGCCGGAGGTGACGCGCTGGCCGCGTTGCTGCAGGTCGGCGGCGCGCTCGCGGCAGGCGCGTGCCTGCAGCGCGCCGGCGACTGGGCGGAGCTCGTCGGCGTGTTCACGGTGCCCGCCATGCGGCGGCGCGGGCTCGCCCGAGCGCTGTGCGCAACGCTGCTCGCCGACGCGACCGCGGCCGGCATCGCCCAGGTGTGGCTATCGGCGGCCGGGGATGCCGAACGGCTCTACCGGCGACTCGGGTTCATGCCGGTGGGGACGCAGCTCAATTATCACTACGCGCCGCTCGCGT
>CAYOXR010000290.1:0-4252 GCA_964407955.1 uncultured bacterium
CCGCCCAGCGCTGCTCCGGCCACTGCTCCGGGTAGTAGCAGACGCCCAGCATGGCACCTCACCTCACACTGCCGGCCGTGAGACCGGCTTGCCAGTAACGCTGGAGGGTGAAGAACGCGACGATCAGCGGCAGCACCGAGATCAACGCGCCCACCAGGATGGCCGGATAGTCGACGTGCGCCCCCGTCTGCGTGGTCGAGTTCCAGATGGCCAGCCCCAGCGTGATCGGGTAGAGCTGGCCCTTGGAGAGCACTACCAGCGGTAGGAAGAAGTTGTTCCAGGTGCTCACGAAGCTGAACAGCGCCGTGATCGGCAGCAGCACGGCGGCCAGCACCATGAGGTTGAACAGCGTCTTGAGAGGGAACTCGAAGCGCGAGAAGGCGTACCCCGCCATCGAGGAGAACAGCGTCGAGAGCATGGCCACGCCGCCTGAATAGATCACGGTGTTCAGCACCCAGCGCCCCACCACGCCCGACTGGAAGCTCGCCATGCCGCGGATGTTGGCCCCCAGGTGCATGGGCAGCGCGAACCAGAGCCCGAACGTGGTGAAGAGCTGGCCGGTGCTCTTGGTCGCTGACATGATCAGCCACACCAGCGGAACCAGGAAGTACAGCGACAGTATGAACACCAGGACGCGCCAGGTGACGGCAGAGGCGTTGAGCCGGTTCACAGCCGTCTCCGCTGGAAGTTGAGGAGGGCCAGCATGCCCAGCGACAGGATGAAGGTGATGATCGCCAACACCACCGCGAGGGCCGCGGCGTAGTTGAAGTTGCCGTAGTTGAAGGCGGTGTAGTAGATGTACAGGTTCGGCATCAGGTTGGTGGGCACGAATGTGAGCGAGCCCAACACGAAGGGCTCGGCGAAGATCTGCAGGGTGCCAATGATCGAGAACAGGGTGGCGAGCGCCAGTGCGGGCGCCACCATCGGCAGTTTGATGAAACGCACCACCTGCAAGTTGCTGGCGCCGTCGATCCATGCCGCCTCGTGGAGCTCGCCGGGAACGCCCCGCAACGCCGAGTAGAGGATGACCATGTTGTAGCCGGTCCAGGTCCAGGTGATGATGTTCCCGAGCGACCACAGCAAACCTCTGCGCCCCAGGAAGTCGATGCTCGCCCCGAACGGGGCAAGCAGCTGGTTGAAGGGCGACGGGCCCTTCGAGTACAGGTAACCCCACAGCAGGCCGGCGATCACGGTAGGCATGGCGTAGGGGAGGAAGAAGCCGAGGCTGAAGTAGGTCCGAAGCCGCACGTTGCGCATCCCGTCCGGGTAGAGCGCCAACAGCAGCGCCGGCAACAGCATGATCGGAATCTGGACGGCCCCGAACTTCGCGATCGTGCCCAGCGAACGCAGGAACTGGCTATCGTGCAGCACTCGCGCGTAGTTGGCAAGCCCGGAGAAGACCTTCGGGCGGATGCCCCGCTGGACGTACAGGCTGAGGTAGACCGCATACACGATGGACGCAAAATAGAACAGCAGAAACAAGATCATGAACGGCGCCAGGAACAGATAGGGAACCGTCCAGTGTCTGCGCATCGCGCACCCATCCGGTTGAGCGGGGCCGTGACGGCCCCGCTCAACCTCTTCCGTTGACCTCAGGCTACGCTACGGAGCGCTGACCTGGTACCCCTGCGATTTGGCGTAGTTGAGCACGTCCTGCTGCCAGGCATCCAGCGCCGCACTCCAGCCGGTAGTGCCGGCGACGGCGTCGGCCGCGTACTTGTTGAAGCTGTTGTTGGCGTAGAGGAACCACGGCGCCCACTGGAAGTCGGTGGGAACGGCGGCCGAAGCATCCGCGTGAACCTTGGCCACGTCCTGCCCGCCGAAGAACAGGCTCGGGTTCTTGCTGGGGTCGTGCAGCCCAGACAGCTGCAGCCCGGCCTGAAACGCCGGGAAGAGTCCGCCGTTCACCCAGTCCAGGGCCACAGCCGTTGTGCTGGAGTTGAGCCACAGCGCGAAGATCGTCGCCGCCTGCGGGTTCTTGCTCTGCACCGTCACGGCGCTGGCCGATCCGCCCCAGTTGCCACTGCGGAACGTGGCGTTGGCATCCCATTGCGGAAGCGGGGCGGCGCGCCACTGTCCGACGGTCTCGCTGCCCAGCCGGCTGGCCAGGCTGCCGGGGCCCCAGGCCGCCTCGGCGAGGGTGGTGATCTGGCCTTTGGCAAGGGCGCTGTTCAGGTCGCTCGTGAAGTCAGGCAGGGTGGCGGCGTACTTCTTGTCGACCAGGTTCCCCCAGTAGTCGATCACCTTCTTGGCCGAGGCGCTGTTGAGGCTCTGCGTCCACTGGTCGCCAGAGTGCGTCCACAGGCGGCCTCCGTCGGCCCATACCAGACCCATGAACCACGGCGCGTAGGTCGAGTGGAAGTCGGTGTATTGAACGCTGCCGTTGGTCTCCTGCGCGAGCTTCTCCGCGTTGGCCTGGAACTCGGCCCAGGTCTTGGGCACGCTCAGGCCGTACTTCTCGTACAGGTCGGCGCGGTAGACCAAGGCGAAGGGCCCCGTATCCTGCGGGATGGCGTAGATGGCCTTGCCGTCAGGCGACACCTGACCCCACGTCCACGGCACGAACAGCGACTTGTAGGCGTTGGCGCCGTACTGCGAGAGATCGGCCAGACCGCCGACGTCGATGAAGTTCAGCAGGAAGTCGTACTCGATCTGGACGACGTCGGGAGCGCCGGTCCCGGCCTTGAGCGCTGTCAGGAGCTTGGTGTACTCGTTTGGACCCGCGCCCACGTTGGTGGTTTCGACCTTGATGTTCGGATAGGCCTGCTCGAAGGCGGCGACCGCCTTCTCGATGCCGGGCACCCACGACCACATGGTGAGGGTCACCGGCGACCCGCTGTAGGTAGGTAGGGCGGGACCCTGTGCAAACGCCAGCGAGAGCACAGCGGCTGCCACCACGAGCCACAGTCTGCGCCTGATGCTCCTTTCGTTTATCTCCTCTAGGCTACTTGGTCTTGCGCTTCTCTGTAAAGACTTTTGGAGCGTTCACCCCTCCGGCGTGGTTCCTCCATGCCATACATCCACGCCACCCGCGTCAGTGGCCGCCATCGGCGACCACGACCTGGAGCCCCGTCTCCGCGAGCGCGCGCACCGCCGTGGGGTCCGCCTTGTCGTCGGTGACGAGCATGTGTATGCCTTCCAAGCCCGCGATGCGAGCGGTGGCGACCTGCAGGAGCTTGCTGTGGTCGGCCAGCGCCACGGTCCGCCGTGAAGCCCGCAACACCTGCGCCTTGACCTCCGCCTCCTGCACGTTGGTGTTGGTGAGTCCCTTGTGCGGATGAACGCCGTTGCAGCCCAGGAAGCCTATGTCTGCGTTCAACTCGTCGAATAGGGCCGTGGCGTAGGGGTTCACCAGCGAGTGCTGCAGGGAGCGCAACATCCCGCCCGTCACGATGACCGACACACCGGGGTGTGACTCCAGCAGCAACGCGATGTTCAGGCCGTTGGTAACGACCACCACGTCACGAAGAGTCGCAGGCAGGGCCTTGGCCAGCTCGGTCGTCGTGCTCCCGACATCGATGATGATCGTGTCCCCGTTCTGCACGAGACTCGCCGCGCGGGCCCCGATCTTGCGCTTCTCGGAGAGATGCACGCGGCTGGTCTCCTCCAGCGGCAGCTCCGGTCTGGCCAGATTGACCGGGACGCCCCCGCCGCGCGTCCGGAGCAAGGCCCCCTGTCGCTCCAGGTCGTCCAGATCCGAGCGGATCGTAACGGTCGAAACCCCCAGCTCTTTCGCCAGCGCGCTGACCCGCACGACGCCGGAGCGCGCAAGGAGGTCCTTGATCACCTGCTGCCTGAGCACGGCATCCAATGAAGCCATGGCCACAGTTTACGAAGTCTTTGCAATCTTTGCCATTAGGCGGCCGGGCAGCTCGACTCCCGTGAACGCTGATCGAAGGGGCGGCCGGCGTCACCTCGACCGGAGGTCGGGTACCTCGCATCCGCAGCGGCCGGGCACGGCGGCACGCGCACAGGGACGGGGACAGCGACCCACGACTCGAGGGGCTCAGGCGACGCACGGGTCACCACGGTCCACTCGCTGATCGCCGGCGCTGCGCGCTTGCCGACGACGTCCCCGGTGGCGGGTCGGCGCAGCGCGTCAACGCCCGCCGTCGTCCCGGTCCGACCCGGCCGGCCGGCTCCGCGCCGCACCCTCGATCGTGGCGAGAGATAGCCGGCGGGCGATGGTCGCCGCGCTCTGGTCGGGCCGTACGACTGGTGACCCAGCCCACGCCATGGCCGGAGGCCGTGA
>CAYOXR010000291.1:0-6535 GCA_964407955.1 uncultured bacterium
CGGCCTCGGGGTAGCCCATCAACGCGCCCTCGTTGATGTCGAGCTTGACCAGCGAGGCCGGCACGCCCGCCGCCTCGATGGCGGACCGGAGCATGCTGTCGACGCCGCCAATGGCGAAGTGCCGGGCCGACACGTTCACGCTCACGACCGGTGCCTGGGCGCCGGCGAGCTCCCGCTGCCAGGCGGCCAGCTGGCGGGTCGCTTCCCCCAGGACCCAGCGGTCGATCGTCACGATCAAGCCCGAGTCCTCCGCGAGCGGCACGAACTCGGCCGGTGGGATGAGGCCCCGCTGCGGATGGCGCCACCGCACCAGCGCCTCGACGCCGACCAGCGCTCGCCCGGCCAGGCGGTAAACGGGCAGGTACTCCAGGAACAGCTCGCCGCGCTCCGGCGCCCGGTGCAGGCTGGTCTCGAGCTGCATGGCTCCGAACGCCTCGGTATGCATGCTCTCGTCGAACACGGCGTAGCGCGCCTTGCCGCCGGCCTTGGCGCGGTACATGGCGATGTCCGCGTCGCGCAGCAGCTCCTGCGGCTCGCGGTAGTGCGGGGCCGACAGCGCCACGCCGATCGAGGCGCTGGTGAAGATGTCGTGGCCGCCGATGGTGAAGGGCTCCGCGAGGGCGGCCTGTATGCGCAGCGCGCTGGCCGTGACGTGGTCGAGCCCATCGACGTCCTCGACGAGCACACAGAACTCGTCCCCGCCCAGGCGCGCCACCGTGTCGGAGCCACGCACGCACGTCTTCAGGCGCGTCCCCAGCGCCTTGAGCAGCTCGTCGCCGGCATTGTGCCCGAGGGAGTCGTTGACCACCTTGAAGCGGTCGAGGTCGAGGAACAGCAGGGCGAAACGCCACGCCTCGTTGCGCACCGCACGCGACAGCGCCTGCCGCAGGCGGTCGAGCAGCAGCACGCGGTTGGGGAGCCCGGTCAGGTCGTCGAACAGCGCCCCTTGCACGAGCTGCTCCTCGATGCGCCTGCGCTCGGTGATGTCCCGTGACGAGGTCACCAGCTTGGTCACCCGCCCGGCCTCGTCGCGCACGCTGCGAGCGACCGTCTCGAGCCACAGGTAGTCGCCCGCCGCGCTCCTCAACCGGTAACGCACCTGGACGGCCTCCGCGCCCTCCCCGAGCCGCTGCTGCAGGTTGGTCCGCACCACCTCGCGGTCCTCGTCATGGATCAGCGCATAGGGGTCCTGCCCGACGAGCTCGGCCGGCTCGTAGCCGAGCACGGCGCTCGCCGACGGGCTGACGTACTCGAAGCGTCCGTCGCGGCCGTGCAGGCACACCAGGTCCTGCATGTGCTCGGCCAGCAGCCGGAAACGCTGCTCGCTCTCGCGCACCGCGCTGTACAGGCGCGCGCGCTCCACCGCCACGCCAAGCTGGTCGCCCACCGCGCTCAACAGCCGCAGCTCCGCCTCGCCGGAGCCTCGACCGCCGCCCTCGGCGGCCAGGACGCCCACCACGCGCTCCTGGGCGCGCAGCGGCACCGCGGCCTGCCAGGTGCTCCCGGACTCGGCGTCGTCGTCGGCGGGCTGCGCAGCGTCCTCGGGGGGCGCTGCGGCCGCCTGCAGCACCGGCTCGCCGTCCTCGGCGACACGGGCGACCAGCGCCGCGACCGGCCCCGCGGTCGCCTCCGCCTGGCCGTAACCGACCCGGTGCTGCAACGTCAGCTCGTTCCCGTCCGAGGCGAAGAGCGCCACGCGCTGGTAGCCGAGAACCTCCGCCGTGGCCTCCACCGCGCTGGCGAAAGCGCTCTGCAGGTCAAGCTCGGTGGCCACGGCCGCGCGCACGCGGTCGAGCAGGGTCAGCTCCGCGGTCTGGTGCTTGGCGGCGTCGTAGAGGTCGCGGTACTGCGCCGCCTGGGCGCGGCTCTGCTCGAGCAAGGCAAGACGGTCCAGGGCGTTGCCACAGGCCAGAGCGGTGGCCTCCACGAAGCCTGCGTCGTCGCGCTCGAAGCGCCGTCCGCCACCGTGGAGCAGCGCACTGAGCACGCCCACGATCTCGTCGTTGCGATTGCGCAGCGGCGTGCCCAGGAAGGCGCGCGGCCTGGCCGCGCCCTCCGGCACGGCCGCGTCGGCGAGCCCGCCGGCATCGAAGGCCGAAAGCGTGCGACCCGCCTCCATCACGCGCCACGGCAGTCCCACGCCGTGAGGGACTGTCCACTCCGGCGCCGCCGACACGCCCGGTCCCGACGAGGCCCGGCTGCCGCTGAGGCGCAGCACCTCCGCGTCCTGGTCGAGGAGGTAAAGGTTGCACACATCGGCGCGCGTCATCTCCAGCACCGCCTGCAGCGACCGCGCCACCACGTCGCGCCGCCGGCTGGCGCCGCGCAGCGCCTCGCTGGTCCCGACGAACGCCTCCAGCTTGGCGAGCTGCCACGCGCGCTGGTCGGCGTCGTCCTGGCGCACCAGCGCAAGCTCGATGCTGCTGCCCAGCTGGGCCAGCGTGTCCCTCACCTGGGCGTCGAACCGGCGCGGCGTGGAGGCGAAGAACGCCAGCACGCCCCACGGCCGGCCGCGCAGCATCAGCGGTTGCGCGGCGTACGCCGGCGCCGGCTCGCGCTCGTCGCCCGCTTCGCAGAAGCTGGGGCCCGGCTCGTCGTCGAGGCTCGCCAGCGGCCCGCGCCCGCCCCCCAGCCAGCCAGCGGCGCCGAGCGACGCCTCGAGCGCCGCATCGCGACTGCCCGAGGCGTCGTAGGCCTCGGCCGTCACGCCGTCGGGCCCGAGGCCGAGCACAGCCATGCGCTCGAAGCCGGTGCCGGGGACCTCCAGCACGATGCGCGCCAGCATGGGCAGGAACGTCTGCAGCCGACCCCCAGCCAGCAGCAGCCGCTCGATGTTGGCCAACAGCGCGCTCATGCGCGCCGCGCGGTCGCGCCGCTCCTCGAGCCTCAGGCGCTGCAGGAGCGCGCCGACCTGCAGGCCGAACGCCTCGGCCATGGTCGCCGCCTCGGGGGCGAAACCCGACTCGCTCTCGAGGTTGTCGAGGCGCAAGGACGCCTCCAGCCGCCCGCCCTGAAGCACCGGCACCACCAGGGTGGCGGCCGGACCCGGGCCCGCCCCGGAGCCGTGCGCCAGCCGCGTGCGCGCCCCCTCCACACCGGCGTCCAGATCGCTGCCCGTCAACAGCCTGGGGGTCTCGTCCTCGCCGCTTCCCGTGCGCACCTCGGCCTCGCCGAAGCGCAACCCCGACAGCACGGCGGGATCACCGCCGTGGGCGGCGGCCACCTCGAAGCGATCGTCGTCGGCGCGGACCAGCACACAGCCCGCCTGGGCACCCGGGATCACCGCCACGGCCCGCTCGAGCAGGATCTGGTAGAACGCCGGCGACACCTCCTGTGCCAGCAGCTCCCGCGTCGCCTCCAACAGCGTGGCCTGGAAACGGCGCGAGCGTTCCCCGCCCAGCTCGCCCTGCCGCCGGCCCACCGCCGCCTCCAGCGCCGCCGGCGCGGCCCGCAGGGTATCCACCACGAGCGGCAGCCAGGCCGGCGCCGGGGCGGGCCACTCGAAGGCGAGCATGCGCTTGACATTGTCATCGCCGGTCACCGGGAACAGCGCCACGTAGCCCACGCCCATCGCTCCGAGCCGGTCACGGTCGTGTGCGGGCAGCTCCTGAACGTGGCCCGCGAACCCGGGCGAGGTGCTCGCCCAGGTCAGCAGCTGCGAGCCGTAGGGTGGCGTGCCGTCCTCCCAGGCGAGCGCTTCGGCGGTCTCCCAGCGCCGGTAGAGCGCACTCCGGCGCTGCCGCGCCGGTTGATCCGGGCGCGTGCCCCGGTCCTCTTCCAGGTCGAGCAGCGTTACGCGGCTGGCGCGTACGGCCGCCCCCAGCTTGGACAGCAGGTCGTCGACCGCCAGCGCCCAGTCCGGCTGGCGGAGAAGCTCCCGGCTCGCCTCCTGCGTAGCCGCCAGCACCTCCGCCCGGCGCGTCCAGGCGACTTCCGACGCACGCCGCGCGGTCACGTCGCGGATGAGCAGCAGACGGCCGCCCCCGGGGAGGGCGTGCGCCCTGGCTTCGTACACCGCGCCGGCCTCGCGCTCCGGCGGCTCGAGCACCACCGATTCACGGCCCATGGTCGCCAGGTCACGCCTGAGCGCAGACAACGGCCGCCCCAGCACCGTCGGCGCCGCCACGCCCAAGGCCCGCTCCGCCGCCGGGTTCACGTCGAGCACCATGCCCGTCTCGTCGACCAGCACCAGCCCGTCGCCGACGCCGGCGAACACCTCGCGGTACTCGGGTGGGCCGCGCCGCTCGAGCCGCTGACGCTCGAGCCCCCAGGCGAAGAGCACGCCGCTCGCGCCGAAGCCGAGGGGGGTCAGGTCGATGACGGGCAGGCCCCACGCCGGCACCAGCGCCGCGGCGGCAAGCGCCATCGGCGGCGTCGCCGCCAGCGCGAACGCGCCCATCCCCGCCCGCTGGTGCGCCCGGCCGGCGCGTGCCGCCGCGCCCAGCACGACCATCGCCGCCAGCATCAGCGCAAGGCCCGCGGCCAACCACCACACCCACATGGCGTCGGCGGGACGGAGCGTCACGGCCTGGATGCCCGCCACGTCGAAGCCGGCCAGCCCTCGCCACAGCCGCTGCCGGCCTGCGGGCAGCCACACCGTTGCCGCTGCGACCGCTCCCGGTACCAACACCAACAGCGCCAACAGCCAGGGCAGGCGCCGGTCGGCCAGCCGCACGGCGGCCACCAACCACAGCGGGCCGACCAGGGCGGCCGCCGACAAGGCCGCGTACACCCAGGCGGGATGCCGGGCGGCGTCGGCGGCGCCGGCGGACACCAGCACGGCGACCGTCCACACCAGCACTGCGACGGCGAGCGCGGCGAAGGGCACGGCGCCGGCGAGCCGGCGCCGCAACAGCGCCCACGCCACCCCCGTGAAGGTGACGACGGCCGTCACGAGCGGCAATGCTAGCAGGACCAGCTCAAGGTTCATCGCCCTGTCCCCCGACGTGGCACCCGGCCCTCACCCGGCGGCGACGGCGCGCGCACCACGTGCTTTCGGCACCCCCCCTTCCGTCACCCGGAGGGGACGGGCAGCTCCGATCCCCCATTCTCCACGTGCCGCCCTTGCCGAGCCGTGAAAACGCGTACCCGAGCAGGGGCGCGCCGTGCACACCGGGCTGGCCCGTGCGATAGTCTGGGGTGGCCGCGGCCGCGCCGTTCGCCGCCGCAAACGCCGCCCGTTCCGCGCCGGCGGGCCCATGGGAGAGCCGCGACGATGAGCAGCTACAGCGACGAACAACGAGCCCTGCTGCTGGACGCCGCCGCCGAGGTGCTGGTCGCGGCCGTGGCGGCGGAGCGCACCGGGCCCATCGCCTACTTCCGCGAGATCATGGCCGCGGGCCGCTACCTGTACGACGCCCGCCGCCGCTACAGCGACAACGCCCTGGTGCAGGACCTCTTCACGCACGCCGAGGAGCGCAGCGTCGAGCTCGACGAGGTCACCCGCGACAAGCTGCTGGCACGCATCGAGCAGGTCGGCGCCATCGTCCACGACGACGCCGAAGGCGTCGAGTTCAAGCGCTTCCTGCTGGAGCTCGCCGAGCGCGTGGCCGAGGCCTCGCGGAGTGGCCTGTTCGGCCGACGCCTATCGCCGAACGAGGCGGCGTTCCTGCACGAGCTGGAGACGCGCCTGCGGCTCCCGAAGGAGTGAGCGGCCGCGTCAGCGCGGCTCGAAGCCCTTGTCGCGATTGAAGGCCGCGGTGCCGCCGCGCGGGATGGACAGCGTCTGCCAGCGCTCGCCCCGCACGTGCTTCGCCAGCAGGACGATCTGACCGACGTGCTGAGCGGTGTGGGTGAGGTTCCTCAGAAGGGCCGCGGGGACGCTGTGGGGCTCGCCGCGCACGGTCACGGTGCGCGCCAGATCGCCGACCTGCAATCGGTCGAGCTCCGCCAGCGCCACGCCCCAGGCCTCCTCCCACCAGCCCGACACCTGCGCCAGCGATGCGCCGTGCTCCTCGAACTCCTCGTCACGGCGGCGCTCCGGCTTCTCGCCATCGCGGCTCAGGAAGTGGGTCCAGCGCGACATCATGTTGCCGTGCAGGTGCTTGACGATGACCGCAATGCTGTTGCTCCCCGGGTCTGGCCGAACGTGCACGTCGGCGGCTTCGAGCTGCGCCAGGGCTCCGTCTCCGAGCCGCTTCTGGGCGCGGAACGAGGCCCGCAGCTCATCCAGTACCACCCCTAGCACCGCGTCTGTCGTCACAGCGCACCTCCGCACCTTCGCCACCGCCTCGGGGCCGCGGCGAGACCGCCCCAGCCTAACCGACGGCCTCCCCGGCGGCCGTCGGGCCGGCGCCCAGACGCGCTCGCCACCACAACAACGCGGTCACGGTGAGCAGCGCCACCAGCACCAGCCCCAGCACCACCGGCACGTAGCGCGTTCCCCAGCCGGCAACGGCCCAACCGATGACCGGCGCCGATGCCACCGGGCCAAGGCTGGCGCCGGCGATGACCACGGCACCGAGGCGCTCGGCGCGTAGCGGGAAGACCTCCTGCAACCACGCCAGCGCCGTCGGGAACACCGGCGCGAACGCCA
>CAYOXR010000292.1:0-3099 GCA_964407955.1 uncultured bacterium
GGCCCGGCTGGTGGGGTAGTGGTCCTGGATGTGCACCACGTCGGGCCGGAAACGCTCCAGGATGCGGTCGATGTCACCCCCGGGGAAGGCGGTGACCGCCACCCCGGTGCGTCGCCACACGACCGCCGGAAGGGCGTGAAGCGTCACGCCGGCGCGCGTCTCGCAGTGGGGGCGGCCATCGGTCGAGGGCACGATCACGGCCGCGTGGTGACCGCAGGCCGCCAGCGCCTCGGCCAGGTTGGTGGTGAACACGGCGGGGCCGTTCGTGCTGGGCGCGTAGGTCTGACCGGCGAACAGGATGCGCACGCGCTAGTCCCCGCTGACTTCGCCGCTGCGCGCGCTCTCCTTGCCGCCGTGCGCGCCGGCCTCGGGCTGCACGGCCGCGGCCGCGGATGCTGCGCCGGTGACGTCCTGCGTCGCGCCGTGCCCAGCGCTGAGCCGGGAGAGCCGCCGGACGAAGAACAGCCCGATCACCAGAGGCAGCCAGAAGTTCATACCTCGGAACGCCAGGATGATGCCGAGCGCGGGGGCGGCCGGCAGCCCGAGCGAGGTGAACACCAGCCCCATGATGCCTTCGACCGCCGCGAGCCCCTGGGGGATGATGGCGATGACGTAGAACACGATGCCGAGCGAGAACCCCGCCAGACCGGTGCCCAGGTTCAGAGGCTGCTCGAAAGCGGGGAAGAGCGCATACAGGCCCACGAGGTTCACCAGGTGCAACGCAGTGCCGGCCGCCAGCAGCTTGAGAACGGTACCCATCGAGCCGAAGACGGCGACCGCGGCGGCCGACAGGTCGGCCGCCACGCGCTCCGCCCAGGCGCGGCCGAGCGGCGACGGGCGCCGGAACCAGCCCGCGACCCGGGCGATCAGGTGCTCGATCCAGCTCAGCACCCGGGTCAGCGCCCCCACCCGATGGCGCGCCAGCGTCAGCGCCAGGATCAGGCCGCTCACGAACACCAGGTACAGGCTGGCCCCGAGCAGGTCGTAGTACGCCAGCCGGCCGCGGCGGGCGAGGAAGACCAGGCCACCCGCGAGAAAAGGCAGCAGCGTAGCCAGATCGGCGATCAGCACCACCACCGTGCCGACCGCCGCGCGCGCCGGCGACTCGCCGCGGCGCTGGGCGTCGGCGACGAACACGGCCGCGCCGGCGGTGCCGCCCGAAGGCGCCACGGCGTTCAGGTAGGTCGAGGCGAAGAACACCGGCAGCAGACCCTTGACGGTGCTGGCGACGCCCACGGCCTCGAAGCCGAGGCGGTAGAGGTTGCCGTGGAGGAGGAAGAACGCGGCGTGAAGCGCCGTGGCGACTGCCAGCCACCACCAGTTGGCCCTGGCGAGCGCGTCACCGAGGTGCTGCAGGTTGGTGAAGCGCGAGATCACCAACAACACCACGACGACGAGCAACAAGATCCACAGCCAACGCCGGACCACCGACACCTCCCCTGCGGGCGCGATCCACCCTATTGCAGTTTAGACGCTGTCGGCCCGCGTTCCGGCTGTGGCGGGCTCAGCTCGCATCGGGCAACGGGCGCAGGTCGGGCTCGAGGAAGGTGCTCCGCGCCGCCGCGCTGTCGAGCCGAGCCGCCGAGTAGTAGCGGTGGATCAGGCTCGAGTCGCGGAAGCGCTCGAGCAGCGGGTTCACGCGCTCGACGAGGGGGAGGGCGGGATCGCTGTCGGCCAGCGCGGCCGCCAGCAGCCGTACCCAGAACACGGTGATCGTTTCGCGGTACTTGACCTGCGCGGCGACGTCGTCACCCAGGGCTCGCCTCAGGAAGTGCAATAGGCCCTCGCGCACGCGCTGCGTGGCCCCGTCGAGGCCGTAGCGGTCCAGATAGGCGAGCGCCACCGCCAGATGCGCCTGGTGGGAGAAGCCGCCGGCCGGAACCTCACCCCGCTCGAAAGCGTCCACGAGCGCCTGAAGCTCGGCGGCATCGGCGAAGCGCAACGCGCCCGTGCCGCTCATGGGCGTCCACCTCTCGGTGCGTCGACCGGCTCGTGCTTGACGACCAACACCGGACAGTGCGCGAAGTCCAGCACGCGCTGCGTCACCGAGCCCAGCAACACGCGGCGCGTGCCACGCTGGCCGACGTGACCCATCACGATGAGGTCGACGTCCAGCTCCCTGGCCAGGGCCACGATCTCCTCGAACGGGTCTCCCTCGCGTTCGGCGGCGTCCACGGTGATCGCGGCGTCGGCGGCCTGACGCTGGAGGAGGTCCAGATAGCGCCTGCCGTGCTCGCGGAGCTCGCTCTCGACCTCGGCCTCGCTGCGCTCGCCGAAGCGGCGCAGCTCGTTGAGCACGGCCCGGTCGACGACGTACAGGAGCGTGAGGCGGCCGCTGCCCCCGCGCAGCAGGTCGATGGCGAGCTGCCCAGCCAGGAGCGATCCCTGCGAGCCGTCGGTCGGTACCAGTACGTGGTCGAACACGCTAGCCGTCATCGGCTTCTGCCTCCTTCTTGGACTTCACCCGCTTGCCACGCAGGAACGTCTCGCGGTCCTGCTCCTCGAGTGCGGCCTCGATGGCCTGGATGGCAGCAGCGTAGCGGGGGATCACGATCTTCTCCAGGGCATTGACCCGGCGCTGGGTGCGGGCGAGCTCGGCGCTGGCCCGCCACACGGAGCCGTAGGTCTCCGCCCAGCCGCCCAGCACCTCCCCCACCTCGAGCCAGCGCTGCCGCGCCCGGTCCAGGGTGACGCTGGTGCCGAAGGGGCTGTAGGGAAGGGGCAGGGCGGTGACCGTGAAGCGCACCAGGGGAAGCGACACGCCCATCACCGACCGCGTCTCGGTGGCGCAGTCGCTCCGGCCCGCGGGAGCGATCGCCGTCCAGCTCAGAGCCTCGCTGCCCATGCTCAAGCGCGCCTCGCGCAGCGCCGCGTAGGCCTTGCCGAACCGGCGCCGCACCTCCCGCTCGTGGTGGCCGAGCTCGCGGAGGAGGCCCCACACCTCCCGGAGCAGCACCTCCCGCTTGCGCTCGAGCAGATCATGCCCTGCCCGGGCCTCAGCGCTCAGGCGGCGAAGTTCCAGAAGCCTCGCCCGCGTGGCGGGACCGGCTCCGAGCGGTGCGCCGACGTCAGACGCCATCGTCGGTCCCGGCCAGCGGC
>CAYOXR010000293.1:0-3364 GCA_964407955.1 uncultured bacterium
GAGACCTTCATCATGGTGGCCTTCAGGTGGATCGAGAAGAGGACGCCCAGTTGCTTGGCGTCCTCGATCTGCTCGGCCAGAAAGGTCCTGAGGGCGCGCCGGTTCATGATAGTGGCGTCGATCACCTCGTCCGGGTCGAGCCTGAGGCCGCCTTTCAGCACGGTGGTGTCGCCGCCGGCAGCGACGAGCTCGATGCGAGCGTCGCCGGCGTCCGCGGCCGGCACCGTGCGCGAGACCTCGTTGCTGCGCAGGTCGCCGGACGTCATGTGCGCCACGTGCGACCTCGAGGCCCCGCTCCAGGCGCCCATGCTGTGGGGGTGTTTGCGGGCGTAGGCCTTGACCGAGGCGGGCGCACGGCGATCGGAGTTGCCCTGGCGCAGCACCGGGTTCACGGCGCTGCCCTTCACGCGGTCGTAGCGCTCGCGGGCGTCCATCTCAGCGTCCGTCTCGGGCTCGTCGGGGTAGTCCGGGATCGCGAAGCCCTTGCCCTGCAGCTCGCGAATCGCGGCCCGCAATTGAGGCAACGACGCGCTGATGTTGGGCAACTTGATGATGTTCGCCGCGGGCGAGTCCGTGAGCTTGCCAAGGTACGCCAGTTCGTCGTCGACGCGCTGAGCGTCGCTCAAGGCCTCGGGGAACGCGGCCAGGATGCGTCCCGCCAGCGAGATGTCACGCGTCTCGACGGCGACCCCGGCCGCATCCGTGAATGCCTGGATGATGGGCAGGAGCGAGTAGGTCGCGAGGCCCGGTGCCTCGTCGACCTTGGTGTAGATGATCTTGGCTGCGTCGGGCTTCATGGTGGTTCGGTCCATGGTGTGCTGGCTCCTTGCTGCCGCGCGGCCGCCGTGAGGCGGCGGCTCGTGCGATCGTCACGGTCCGAAGGGCCGCGGCCACGTGCGGGCCGCGGGCCCGTCAACTCCTAAGAGCGTACGCCAAGCGCTGGCCCTGCGGGGCCGCGGCGGGCGCCTGGCACGGACACGGGCGGCGTGGCAGCGGGGACGTAGCGTCCCGAACCCGCTCCGTCCCGAACCTTCTCCGCCCGGAACCCGCTCCGCCCGAAACCTGCTCCGTCACGACCTTCCCGCATGGCCGGAGCCAGGGGCGGCCGCGTAAGCTGGAGGCCATGCCGCCACGGCTGTCCGGCCCCGTGCGCCTGATCCGGGGCGTCCCTACCTTCGGTCGCTTCTGGGCCGCCAGCCTGGCCTCCTATGTGGGCGACGCCATGGCCTGGATCGCGCTTCCCTGGTTCGTGCTTCGCACGACGGGCTCGGCCACGGCCACGGCGGGCGTGCTGCTGGCGTTGGAGCTCCCCGCCATCCTCACCGGGGCGCTGGCCGGGTCGTTGATGGATCGCTTGCAGCCACGCCGCCTCATCGCCCTGGACAACGCGCTGCGCATGCTGGTGTTCGTGCTGGTGCCGCTGCTGTACTGGCTCGGCGGGCTCAGCCTGGGAGCGCTCTACCTCCTGGCTACGGTGGCCGGAGCGCTGCAGCCGATCACGCTGGTGGGCGCACGCACCATGTTGCCCGAGCTCGTCACGGACGAGGGTCTGGACGGCGCAAACACCCTGATGGCGCTGGGCGACAGCCTGTCCGTGGTCGTCGGTCCGGCCGCGGCGGGCGTGCTGGTGGCGGCGGCTGGAGCGCCGGCCGTGCTGCTCGTCGACGCCGCGAGTTTCGCCCTGATGGCGGTCGTCGCGCTGTCACTGCCGGTCGTGGCCCGGAGCGGCGAGCCCGCGCAATCGACGTTCGCCGAGCGGATCGGCCTGGGCCAGCTGTGGCGACTGCGCATCGTCCGCGTGACGACGCTTCTCAGCCTGGTGTTCTTCTTCTCCTACGGGCCGCTGGAGGCGGCGATGCCCGTGTACAGCGCGCGCGTTCTCCTCACCGACGCGCGTGGCTTCGGCTTGCTGTGGACGGCGCTCGGCGTCGGCATGCTGGTCGGCACGCTGTTCAGCGCGACCCTGGCGAGGCGCGTGCGGGTCGGCGTGGCGCTGCCTGCGATCGCGCTGCTGTGGGGCGTTTGCCTGCTGCCGCTGCTGGTGGTGGCGCGTGTACCCTGGGCGGCGTTGTGCCTGGCTCTGGGTGGGCTGGTGTGGGGCCCCTACACGCCGATGGAGACGACGCTGCTGCAGCGCAGCGTGCCGCGGGACCAGCGCGGGCGGGTGTTCGGGGCGCGCGCCACGCTGCTCACCAGCGGTGCGCCGCTGGGCATCGCGGTGGGTGGCGCGATGCTCGCGTTCCTGCCATCGACGGCGCTGATCGCTTTGTCGGGGCTGGCGTGCGTGCTGGTGGGCGTGGCCGGTTTGTGGTCGCGAACGCTGCGCCGTGCCGGCGGAGGGCGCGAGGTTGCCGAGGTCGAAGCGTGAGCGTCCAACCTGCCGGTCGCGGCGTACTCACCCGGTCCAGGGGAAGCCGTCGGGCTCGGTAGCTGCCCGGGCCTCGATCACAGCAGGGTCGTGGCTGCGGACGCGGTCGAGCAGCGGGAAGTCCTCGGGTGTCACGCTCACGCTGGCGACCGGCCGGACAGTGCGGGGACAGGCGAAATGCGGTTCGCGCACCAGGCGGCCGCCCAACCGGTAGGGTTGCTGCTGTCTGAAACCGTCGCTCCGAAGGATGTAGACCGTGCCCTCACGCCACGGGCCGGAGCGGTGTGCCGCTTGCGAGAGAGAGAGAGAGAGAGAGAGAGAAAGAGAAGAAGTACCGCATCGCACTCCAGCCACTGGGGGGCGCCGGCGCGGCGAACTGGAGCGCCCCTTTCATGAACGCCAGGTCCGGGGTCGCGTGGTCGAGCACCGCGTAGAAGGTGGCCCAGATGCCGTCGCTGGTCGCGAACATGGCGCGCTGCTTGCTGAAGGCGTCGGCTGAGCGGTCGCGCGGTCGCGTGGGCTGGAAGGTCCGAATGGTCGGGTCGTTGCTGCCGTGGAGCACGACCGGGTAGTTCTGGCAAAGCCAGCTGAGCAGGAACCACGTGGCACAGGGCGGCCGGTCCGTCACACGGGCGCCGCCGGCGGTCAGGATCGAGCTGGTGACGAACGCACGCCTTTCGCGCTCGCGAGCGGCATCGAGCGGTACCGGCGGCGCCGGCAGCCACGGGTCGCCGGCGTCGCCAGTGGGGGACGGGGGTGCGACGTTCATGGCCGTGCCTGCCCTGGATCCTGCTTTGCCAGGCGCGCTTCCCGCCGATAGTGCAAGCGCGCGAAGCGCGGCTGGAAGCCGAGGGAGAAGTACAGCCCTCGGGCCGCCGCATTGGTGCTCTCGAAAGAGACCTTGGCGAGGCGCACGCCATGACGGCGCGTGCGCTCCAGTCCGTGCGCGAGCATTGCCCGCGCGATTCCCAGCCGGCGGTGGCTCGGCGCAGTAGC
>CAYOXR010000294.1:0-6191 GCA_964407955.1 uncultured bacterium
AGCCCGCCGCCGAGGAGCACCATCACCGGCAGCGCCCCCCAGAACTTCGCCAGCACCACCTGCCGCGCGCGCAGCGGCGCGGTCCGCAGCAGCCAGAACCCCTCGCCCTCCAGCGACACCAGCGGGAAGGCCGTGCGGATCCCCACGCCGGCCATCAGGAAGCCCAGGAACATCAGGTTCAGCGCGCCCACCAGATCGCGGAAGGTCTGCATCTGCGCCGCCAGGGAGGCCGTGCTGATGAAGTAGACGCCGGCGAGCGCCAGCAACACCAGCAGCTGGGACCACTGCGACGGGTCGCGTGCCAGCAAGCGCAGGTCCTTCACGACGACGCCCCCGGCCGGGCCGAGGCGGGCGAGCGGGCGCTCCCAGAGGGCCGCAGGCAGCACGCCGACGACGCCCCGCCCGCCGCGGGCATCGAGCGACCGGAACCAGCCCGCCCGGTACGCCAAGGCCGCGATGCGCGCCACCCCCGCCAGCACCGCGACCGACACGACTGCGAGCACCAGCGCTGCCACCGACACGTGGCCCCGCAGCGCACGCCACACCGCGTCGCTGCCCCAGGCGGACGGCAGCCAGCCGACGTGGAGGTCGGCGAAACGCGTCAGCGCCTGCTCGAACTGCGCCGGCGTGAGATGCCGCAAGCGTTCGGGGCGCAGCGCCCGCATGCCGACCACGAGCCCGGCGGCGATCGCCACGCTGGCCGCGGTCGCGACCTCCTTCGCCCTGCCGGCCGGAGCCACGCGCATCAGCAGCAACGCCGCCGCCGCCCCAAGCGCCACCGGCAACGCGTACAGCGCCAACAGCGCAGCCACGGCGATCAGGTAGTACCCGGCCGGAGCGTGCTTCTCCACACCCAGCCCGACCAGCACCGGGATCGTGAACAGCGCAGGCAGCAAGGCGCTGGTGATGTACGTCTCCACTACCTTGAGCGAGAACACGCGAACCGGGTTCACGGGCAGGCTGAGCAGGAACGGTAGGTCCTCGGAGCCGTACAGCGTTGCCACGGCTCCCGTGAGCACGCTGAAGGCGACGGCCACCATCAGCACCGTGAACAGCGCCTCGAGGCTGCGCTGCTCGACCGCGCCCGCGATACCACCGATGCCCGGGAACGCGTCGAGGAAGCGTACGCCACGCCGGGTCATCGTCAGCACACCGACGAACACGCCGCTCAGCAACAAGACGCCCACCGTCACCCGGGCGGGGGCGCGCCTGAGGCCGTTGATCGCTCCCCTGAGGCGCATGCCGGCGAGGATCACGCCGCAGCTCCGTCCTGCCTCGTCTGGCTGCCGGCCTCCTCGGTGAGCTGGAGGAAGATGGCCTCCAGCGACGCCTCGCGCCGTCCGACCCGCTGCCTGAGCTCGGCCATGCTGCCCATCGCCTTCAGTCGGCCGTGGTCGAGCAACAGCACGGCGTCCGCGACCGCCTCGGCGACGTCCATCGAGTGCGTGGTGAGCAGCACCGCCCCGCCCTCGTCGGCCGAGCTTCGCATCAGAGCGCGGACGTCGCGGGCCGCGCGCGGGTCCAGGCCGACCATGGGCTCATCGATCACCAGCGCCTGCGGTTGATGCAGAAGCGCGGCGGCGAAGGTCAGCTTCTGCCGCATGCCGTGGGAGTAGGTCTCGATGAGCTCGTTCGCGGAGCGCTGCAGCCCGAAGCGCTCCAGCCACGCCTCCGCCTTGCGTTCGGCGTCCTTGACGCGGCGAAGCCGCCCCAGGAAGCGCAACAGCTCACGTCCGGTCAGCTTCTGGTAGAGGTAGGGGCGGTCCGGTACGTAGCCGAGCAGCGCCTTTGCCCGCAAGGGAGCGCGCTCCAGATCGAAACCACCCACCGATACGCGACCGGCGGTCGGCCGCAGCAGCCCGGTGATGGCCTTGATGGTGGTGGACTTGCCGGCACCGTTGGGGCCCAGAAGGGCAACCACACGGCCACGCGGAACGGTGAACGACACGTCGTCCACGGCCCGCACCCGGCCGTACGTCTTCACGACACTATCGACGACGATCATCCATCCAGGCTACGCGCCCGGAGCCGTGGTCAGTGTGAAGCCTTCGCCGCCGTGCCCGCTTGCACCTCCTTGAGCACGGTGTCGTATGCCACCTTGAGGGCGTGGTCGTCGCTCAGGTTCACCAGTGCTTTGCCTTGGACGCCGCTGACCTGCGGCCTGGGACCCAGCGTGACGAATTGGAAGGAGCCGTCCGAGCCGGCGGTGGTCGTTCCCACCGTCTTGCCGTCCACGACGATCTGCACGGTTTGACCCGGTTCCGCCCCGTTGCCGTCGACCGTGATCGTCCTCGGGTAGCGGGTGTCCACCGCCTTGATGTCCGGCGTGATCCCCTTCTTCTGGATGTTGGTGCGGTCGGGCGTGAGCCACTCGAAGGAGACGTAGCGCAGCTGGCCGCCGTCGGAGAGCGACACGACCGACTGGGCCACGCCCTTGCCGAACGTCTGTTCCCCGACGACCTTGGCGCGATGGTTGTCCTGCAGCGCCGCGGAGACGATCTCGGAGGCAGAAGCCGAGTTGTGATTCACCAGCACGACCATCGGTCCGCTGAACAGCTGCTGCGGATCGGCGGAGGCGAGCCGCTGAGTCACCCCGCGGGCGCGCTGGAAGACGATGTCGCCGTGGCTCAGGAAGTCGTCGGAGACATCGATGGCCTCGGTCAGGAGGCCGCCCGGATTGTCGCGCAAGTCCAGGATGAGGGAGGTGGCGCCCTCCTTCTTCAGGGCATCCACCTGCTGCGTGAGCTGGTCGTTGAGCTTCTGGTTCTCGAACGAGCTGAGCGCCACGTAGCCCACGTGGTTGGGAAGCATCGTCGAGGAGACGTCCACGACCTTGATGGTGGAGCGCACGATGGAGAACTCGAGCGGCGTATCCTGCCCCGGCCGGCGCATCGTCAGATGCACGGTCGTGCCCTTGGGCCCGCGCACCAGGTCGGCCACCTCGCTCGAGGTCTTGTTGCTGACGTCCACGCCGTCCACCTTCAAGAAGATGTCGCCGCGGCGGATACCCGCCTTGTCGGCGGGGCCGCCCTGGTAGACGGTGAGGATCTCGACGCCCTTGCCGGTCTGCCGATCATGGGGATACAGCACGGCCCCGATGCCCTCGTACTGCCCGGTCATCTGCTGGTTGTCGAACGCGGCGGCCTTCGGCTCGATGTAGGTGGTGAACGGGTCGTTCAGGGAGCCCACCATGCCGTGAATGGCCCCGCGAATCAGATCCTGATTCTTGACGTCATGAAGGTAGCCGGTCTTGAGGGCGCCGAACACCTGGACCAGGGCCCTCCCGCTCGGATTGTTCAGCAGCTCACCCGCGAAGTCATGCGAGAGTTGCGCGTTCACGACCGCGGTGGTCAAGCCCAGAGCCACCAGGCCGATGATCAGCCATCTACGCTTCATGAAGCCTCCAAGAGCCGTTGCACATGGTTTTACGAGTATATGCGGAGAGGGCCATTAGAACCGTAAGGATCTGACAAGCCGCGCCGGGGCCGCCAGCCTGCGCAGCGTACGGGAGCGTTATGGTGGGCGCCATGCGCGTGCTGTTCGCGAGTGCCGAGGTCCACCCCTACAGCAAGACCGGTGGTCTCGCCGACGTGGCCGGCGCGCTTCCCCGGGCGCTCACCGCGCTTGGCCACGAGGTGCTGGTCGTCTCACCCTGGTACGCGGACCTTCGCGCCGCGCCGCCTCCCCTGTGGATCGGTGACATCGACGCGCCTTTCGCCGACGGCTTCGAGGCCGTCGGCGTCGGCACGATGGAACGTGGCGGGGTGCGCTATGCCTTCGTCGGGCACGACGACTTCCGCCGTGGACGACTCTACGGCTACGACGACGACGTTCGGCGCTTCTGCCGCTTCAGCCGCGCGGTCCCTGCAGTCGCCGAACGCGTCGGTTTCCTGCCCGACGTGCTGCACGCCAATGACTGGCATACCGCCTACCTGCCGATGGTGCTGGCCCACGGCTGGCATCTGCCGGCGGGCTTCCAGCAGCTGCCGTCGGTGCTCACCGTCCACAACGTGCAGTACCAGGGGGAATCCGACATCGCTCAGACACTGAGGTGGCTGCGCTTGCCCGCCGCCCTGGCGGGCTCGTCTATCGATCACTTTGGACGCGCCAACGCCCTGCAGGCCGGCCTCGGCTACGCCACGCGGGTGACGACCGTGAGCCCCACCTACGCCGAGGAGATCCAGCGACCGGAGTACGGGTACACGCTCGACGGCACCTTCCGACACATCCGCGACAGGCTCGTCGGTATCCTCAACGGGCTCGACACCGACGAGTGGAATCCCGCCACCGACGCCCACCTGCCGAGCAGCTTCGACGCCCGCCATCCCGACGGCAAGGCCGCCGCGAAGCGCACGCTCGCCGCCAGGCTGGAGCTGGCCGTCGAACCCCCGCTCCTTGGCGTGGTTTCGCGCCTGGCCGACCAGAAGGGGATCGACCTCGTGATCGCCGCCGGGGACCGGTTGGTGGCTCAGGGTTGGACGCTCGCTGTGCTCGGCTCCGGCGAGCCGGCCCTGGAGCGAACGCTGAGCGCGCTGGCGGCACGCCATCCGGGCAGGATCAGCGCCACCATCGGCTTCGACGAGGGCCTGGCGCACCTCATCTATGGCGGCGCCGACGCCCTCGCCGTGCCCAGCCGCTTCGAGCCGTGCGGGCTCAGCCAGCTCATCGCCATGCGCTACGGAACGCTGCCCATCGCTCGCGACACCGGGGGCTTGCACGACACCGTTGCGCACGACCGGACAGGCTTCCTGTTCGAGTCCGCCAGGCCCGAGGGGCTGCTGAAGGCGACCGAACTGGCAAGGGAGGCGTTCGACACGCCGGGGTGGCGCCGTCGCGTACGCCAGGCCATGCGCCAGGACTTCAGCTGGGCCCGCTCGGCGAACCGCTACGACGCGCTCTACCGCAGCGTGGTAGCGTCGCCGCGATGACCCTCGAACCGCCAGCTGCCGGCACCGGCCGCAACGACGTGCCTGCCGCTCCGGACTGGCGCGACGAGCTGTCGGCCGGGCGGTTCGGCTCGGCCCACCGCGCCTACCTCGTCTCGGGGGGCCACGATACCGCCGTGCGGTCCACCCTGTCGGCCCTTTCCGATGTCGAGGCGCTCGTGCGAGCGAAGGCCTGGCACCGGGCGACCAAGCGCCTCGCACAGATCGAGGGACGACCCCCGCTGGTGCCGTGGTCGCGCTTGCAGGGCGACCTCGAACGCCTTCGCCGCTCGGGAGACGCGCTCGATCGACGCCGGCCGGATGACGCCGTCGCCGAGCTCGACGCTCTGGAGAGCGGCCTGTTCGAGGCCGAGGCGCAAACCCAGCGAGGCACCGCGCTCATCTACGACGATCGCGTGGACGACGCGGAACGCTGCTTCCAGCAGGCCCTCGAGGCCGACCCTCGGCACTTCCGGGCCCTCACCAACCTCGGCAACATCGCACTTGAACAGGGCCGGGTCGACGAAGCCATCGCCGCCTACGAGCGAGCCCTGGCGCTGAACGACACCTTCGCCAACGCACACCACAACCTCGCGGTGGCCTATCGACGCAAGGGACAGCTCGGCAAGAGCGTGCACCATCTGCGCCGCGCACAGCGGCTCATGCAGCGCAACGACGCCGACGACGCGCGCGCCCGGCTCGGCTCGCTGGCTGGGGGCCGGCGCTTGCCCACGCTGCGGTGGTTGATGTACGCGGCCGCGGCGATCGTCCTGTACCTGTTGCTCAAGAGTCGCGGCGTGCTGTGAGCGCACGCCCCGCCGCCAGGCTCGGCGGGCGTACGCGGGCCGCTCACCAGGCGGCCGGCCACTCGACGTGCGACGCGAACACGTAGGCGATCAGCACGTTCCGATCGGAGCGGGACAGCGACGTGTACGAGGTGCCGCCAAGGATGCGCATCGAGTGGTCCACGTCCGCCTCGTCGTGGTTAAGGACCCACGCGCAGCTCTTGAGGTTCGCCAGCTCGTGCCAGTGGCACGGCACCACGCTCGGCGATTTCGAGCGCAACTGCGCGTCCGCCTGGAACGCCAGCCGCCCAGCCTGGCGGATGCGAGTCCCGTCGTCCGGCAGCGTCCACACCTAGCCCGCTACGGCCCACGCGCCGGCAAGGTCGGACACGGAGTCGGGATGCCCGGACGTCCGCCCGAGTCCCGTGCGCACGACGTCGGCCGGCGGTGCCGCTCGCCGGGTCCTGTGCCGAACCCGTTC
>CAYOXR010000295.1:0-4790 GCA_964407955.1 uncultured bacterium
GCCGACGCCGCCGGCGGCAACGCCAACCGGCTGGGCGTCCCGCCGATCGACATCGACCGGTCGACGGAGATCCGGTACGCGCTCGACCCCATCGACACGATTACGCTGGAGCTTGCCAGCTAGCCTGAAGGTGTGCTGCCCTGGCACTCGGCCGCGCCAGGCTTCGCGTTGGCCGCCGCCTCGGCACGGGTGCGCCGCGGTCGTGGTGGCCGGCTCCGGCCGCCGCATGCAGCGGTGGCGTCGTTCATTGACCGTGGGGGTCGAGCCGACCTAGGGTACAGGGAGAGTGAACGTGACGGGCTCGACGTGACGGGTTACCGCGGTCGGGAGTCGCGGGACGCTCGACACCGACCCGGCACGGAGTGTCGCACATGGTGGTGATTGCCGGCAGGTGACGCCCGTCGGGCGTATAGAATCCCTTGCGGGCCCGGCCCGGCCCGGCGACGGTGGCAGGCGACGCACTGCACCCGAACGGGCGCTGGCCGGGGGCGGGGGAAAGCGGGCAAGGCGCTGGCTGTCGCGATTGGGAGTTCCATGGCAGACCCTTTCCAGCAACGTGGTCGACCCGAACCCGAGGAAGGGCCAGGGCGACCCTTTCGCCGGCGCCACGGGCGGCGACCCGAGGAGGGGCTCGGTGCGGCCCGTGCCTGCCGTCGGGGAGGTCGCTCCTTTCGCCCTGCGCGTCGTTCATGTCTTGAATGGAGGCCGATCATGCGGCTGAGACTACTCGTTTCCTTCGGTGTGGCAGCTCTGTTCGCTTCCTTCCTCCCGGCGCTGCCGCTCGAGGGATACGCCTCGGCGCAGGCTGCCCAGCAGACGCAGGCGCAGACCGCCGGGCAGGAGGAGCAGAATGGAACGGTCGCGTACTTCGTCGGCACGCATGCCGGCTCGTTCGTGGCGGCCGGCCACTTCGTGGTCGGCGACTATCCCTATGACGTGGTGGCGGCCGACCTCAACGGTGACGGCTTGGTGGACATGGCAGTCGCCAACGCCGACGGCAAGTCGGTGACGCTTCTCTACGGGTTCGCGGCGACGGCATGTCAGCCTCACCCGACGTTGCTTCCCGGCAACGGGCCGACCGCGCTGGTGGCGACGGACCTGAACAAGGACGGGCACCTGGACCTGGCGGTGGCGGACAGCGGCGACAACGAAGTGGTGGTGTTCGTCGGGTACCGGTACGGCACCTTCCGTCAGCCCTATCGCTACACCGTGGGGAGCCGCCCGACCGCGTTGGTGTCGGCAGACTTCAACAACGACGGCATTCCCGACCTGGCGACGGCCAACACCGGTGACGCCTCGCTGACGGTGTTGCTCGGCGACGGTGACGGCCACTTCCGACCCGGCTCCACGATCGCGAGCGGGCAGAGCCCCGACGCGCTGGTGGCGCAGGATCTGAATGGCGACGGCATCCCCGACCTGGCAGACACGAACTTCAGCGACGGCACGGTGTCGACGTTCTTCTCCAACGGCAACGGCACGTTCCGCCTGGGACAGACGGTGAAGGTGGGGGGGCAACCCGATGCGATCGCGGCCGGAGACTTCAACGGTGACGGCGTGACGGACCTCGCGGTGGCGAACTTCGCGGACAGCAGCGTGACCATTCTGCTCGGAAGCCCCGATGGCACGTTCAAGCTCGGCGGAACCGTCGCAACGGGCAGCAACCCCGACGGGATCGCGGTCGGTGACTTCAACGGGGACGGCATTCCCGATCTGGTCACGGCCGACTACGGGGACCAGGCCCTCACGGTTCTGAACGGCAAGGGGAACGGCACGTTCACCTGGAGCCGGAACATCCCGCTGGGGTCACACCCCACCTCGGTGATAACCGCAGACATCAACGGCGACGGCATCCCGGACCTGGCCGTAACGCTGCCCAGCAGCGGTGCCAAGGCTCCCTCTGAGCTCCGGCTGCCACAGCAGTAGGGCCAGGGGCCGGGCGGCCGCGCGGGTCGGCGCCAGGCGCGTACGGACCTAGCCGCGCCCCTCGATCGTGGCGACGTCGGCGTCGGTGAGCTCGAGGGCGTGTGCGGGGAGGATGGGGGCGACCTGGTCCGGGCGGCGAAAGCCCACGATGGCGCCGTCCACCGCGGGGTTGCGGAGCGTCCAGGCCACCGCCACCGCCCCGGCGGTGGTGCCATGGCGCTCGGCCACCGCCTTGAGACGTTCGACCAGGGCCAGGTGCCCGGAGAGCCTGGGCTCCGTGAAGTCGGGGTGCGTCTTGCGCCAGTCGTCGTCGGGCAGCCCAGCGATGCGCTCGCCGGTCATGGTGCCGGTGAGCAGCCCCGAGCCCATCGGCGAGTACACGATCACGCCGATGCCTTCGCGCCGCGCGTACGGCAGCAGCTCGGCCTCGGCGTCCCGCGCGATCAGGGAGTACGGCGGCTGCAGCGTCTCGACCGGGGCGATGGTGCGGACGCGCTCGAGCTGCGCGACGCTGAAGTTGGACACACCGATGTGGCGCACCATGCCCTGGGCCCTCAGCTCGGCGAGCGCCGACCAGCCCTCGTCGAGGTCGGCCTCGGGGATCGGCCAGTGGATCTGATAGAGGTCGATGGCGTCGACGCCCAAGCGCTGCAGGCTGGCCTCGGCCTCGCGCAGGATGGAGTCACGCCTGAGGTTGCGCACGACGCGGCCGCCCTCGCCTTCCAACAGGGAGCACTTGGTGAACAGGAGCGGCCGCCGGCCGGCTGGCAACCCCTCCAGGGCGCGTCCGACGACCGCTTCGGAGCGTCCGAAGCCGTAGCCGGCGGCGGTGTCGATCCAGTTGACGCCGCTGTCCAATGCCTGGTGGATGGCCGCGATGGAGGCATCGTCGTCCTGTGGGCCCCAGCCGAACTCCCAGCCGCCGCCACCGATGGCCCAGGCCCCCAGGCCGACACGCGTGATCTCGAGGCCCGTTCGTCCCAGCTCCGTGGTCGCAAGTCGGGCTCGTGGCATCGCCGCTCCTCTCGCCTGGCGCCTCGCTGGCGCTCTCGAGTGCGATCCGTCGGGTGAACGTCGGGCGCGGCGCGCCCCTCGAGTGACAAGCGTACCGCGTGCGGCTTCGCCGGGCGCACTCGGGCGGCGCGGGGCTCCCCGGGTCTCGCTCGCCGGCGCGAGTGGCACGCCGGCGTCACCACGCGTAGCTGGTGCCCTGCGTCGGCAGGATGCGGATGCCGTTCGGCGGCACCGGCAGCCTCTCGGGCCTGGTGCTGTGGATGGCGTAGAGCCGCCTGGGCGCGATGCGTTCGACGAGCTCGGCCAGGTACTCGGCGTCGGCGTGCCCGCTGGAGCGCACGTCCACGCGTTGCAGGCCGAAATGTGCGAGCCAGTTGTCGAGGTTGGCGAAGGCCGGGTCGAAGTCCCCCAGAGGCACGCCGTCGCTGTGGATGTAGACGCTTCCGGGCGGGAGCAGCGCGGACGCCAGGCCGGTCAGCTCGGTGTACGGCAGCTCGACCAGATAGGCCTCGGGTCGCTCCCGGATGTCTTCGGCCCCGACCTTGTCGGCCTGTGCGAAGCCGGCCGCCACCGCGCGCGGCGGGTCGGCGGCGGCCGGGCCGTGGTAGGCGGCGACGTGGCAGTCGCGCACCAGCCCGTCGCCGAACCAGCCGCGCATCACGTGGAAGCTGCCGGGCGTGAGCGCGAGGCGACGCCCGGCCGCCGCCGCGGCTTCGGCGAGGGCGCGCATACGCTCGACGTTGCGCGGGTAGAAGGTGATGGCGGCACCCGAGGCGCTCTCCAGGATGGCGGCCACGGTAGGGCCGACGCCGGCCTCGGGCAGGGTCGGCGGCCCGCCCGCCAGCCGCGTGCCCTCCAGCAAGAGCGTTCCTGTCGGCCGCCGTTGGAGCTCCGCCACGAAGGCCTCGTTCAGCTCCGCGGCCCGGCCGTGCCCGCGCAGGTCCCCGCTGTACGTCAGGCGCCCGGTTGGAGCGTCCACGACGTAGGCTGTCGCCCCCGGGATGTCGTGATCGACGGGCAGCGCGGTCACGCTCAGCTCGCCGAAGCGCAGCGGCCCGGCGTCGTCGACGGGACGCAGGTCGTGCTCGCCGATGCCTTCGCCGATGTCCTGGAGGAGGCCGGCGAGACGGATGCTGTCGCGCGTCATGTAGACCGGCACCTGCGGCGCGAGGAGCGGCAGCAAGCTCACATGGTCGAGATGGAGGTGGGTGATGAAGACGGGCAGCGGCGTTGCGGCGCCTTCCACGCGTCGTCCGTCGGGCAGCGTGAAGGCTTCCGGGTACAGGCCCGGCAACGCCGGCGCGATGCCCATGGCGACGTGATCGAGAGCGGCCGCGTCGGCGCGCGGCCGCAGGGCGTGGTCGAAGGCGCCCTTGCCGGGCTCGAAGGCCGCTCCGAAGTCGAAGATGAGGCGGTCGGTACCGTGAGCGACTTCCAGCTTGGTGCCCCCGATGGTGCCGACCCCGCCGTGCAGGACGAAGCGCTGGGCTTCGGAGGGAATCGTCATCGTCACTCCTTCAGGCCGCCGCCGCTGATGCCGGACACGAACTGGCGCTGGGCGACGAGGAAGAGCAGCATGACCGGCAAGGTGGTGAATACGACGGCTGCGGAGAGGCCGGTCCAGTCGGTGCCGTTGGTTCCGAGAAAGGTGGCGAGGCCCACCTCGACAGGCTGCACGTTGGGTGTCTGGGTCATGATGAACGGCCACAGGAAGCTGTTCCAGGAGCCGAGGAAGATATACACCGCGATGGTGATCAGCACCGGCACGGCCATCGGCACGGCTACGCGCCACAGGAACCAGAAGCGCCCGGCGCCGTCGAGCTGCGCGGCCTCCCAGTACTCGATCGGGAGCG
>CAYOXR010000296.1:0-1643 GCA_964407955.1 uncultured bacterium
CCGCCCAGGTGAGCGGCGTGACGTGCAGGTCGAAACGGAACATGTCGCTGCTGAACGAGTCCATGAACACCGCCGCCGTCAGGTAGGCAAGGACCAACCCCGGCACCAGACCCAGCAAGACGAGGACGAGGTTCTCGCCGCCTACGATGCGGGCGATCTGGGCACGACTGACGCCCGCGGCGCGGAGGTTGGCGAGCTCGGCCGACCGCTCCGAGATGGTGACCGTCATGGTGCTGAAGATGAGCGCGAAGGCGAGGGCCGCGCCGAAGACGAGCATGGCGCCGACGACGACGTAGAACAGCCCCATGAGCTGGTCGGCGGCCGCCTTCAGGCCACGTGAGTCGATGACGGCAACCACGCCCGGCAGCGCCTGGAGCCGCTGCCGCAGGCTCGATCGGTCGACGCCGGCGGCGTAGCGCACGTAGAAGACGTTGGGGGCGATGGCATCTGCGGCCGCCCGCGAGGCGCTCGCGCCGCTCGCTGTCGGGGTCGCGGGAAACGGCAGAGCGGCGTAGGCGAAGGTGCCGAGCGGCTCGTCCACGAAGCCCGCCACGGTGGTGTGTACGCTGCGGTGGAGGTCCGTCAGGTCGAGCGTGACGGGATCGCCGACCCCCAGAGAGAGCCTGGTGCGCAACGCCGACCCGAGCAGGACGCCTTGCGCGGGGAGGGTGAGCGTCCGGTCGCGCCGACCCAAGAAGGCATGCATGCGGGTGTCGGGCTGGAAGGCCGTGAGGGCGGTGTCGTAGCTATGCCCGTTGGCCTGCACGACGACCTTGGCCTGCAGCGCGGGCTCGACGGCCGCGACGCCCGGCTGCGCCGCCAAGCGCTGCTGAAGCGAGCTGTTGGCGGTTCCGGAGACGTACACCTGGGCGTCCTGTTGCTGGATGCGGTCGAACTGGCGGTACAAGAGCACCTTGGTGGTGTCGAGCATGCCGAGCGACACCATCACCAGCACCAGCGCCAGCACTACCCCTGCGATGGTCGTGAGGCTGCGGCCGGGGTTGCGCACGGCGCCCCGGAGCACGAGCTTGGCGGATGCCGGCAGGCGCGACAGCCACGGCACGACGCGCTCGATCAGGCTGGGACCGCCCCGCATCACCGGCTGCACGCCGCGCATGGCCTCGGCGGGAGGAACGCGCGCAGCGTCGAGTGCAGGCGCGAGCGCTGCCACCGCGACCGCGGCCACCGCCATCAGGAACCCCGTCAATGCCACCAGCGGGTGGGGGTGGATCACGGTGATCGGGATCTTGAGCGCGCCCGTGTACATCCGTGAGATCAGCAGTGCCAGCCCCTCGCCGGCCAGGCCCCCCAACAGGCCGCCGACGGCTGCAGGGGCGACGCCGAGGCCGAGATGGTGGAACAGGATGGCGCGCCGGCGCACGCCGTTGGCGCGCAGCGTGCCGATCAGCGAGCGTTGGCTGTGGACCAGGCGACTGATGATCACGAACGCCGTGAAGGCCGCAGCGCCTAGGAACAGGATGGGAAACATCAACGCCATCTCGCCGAAGCCGGCGATGTCCTCGTGGAGCGCCGCGTTCGACGGTTGGTCGGCGCGGGTCGTGATCGAGGTGGCTCCGTGATCGCGCGCCACTTGCTCGAGGCGGGTGAGCCGCGCGGCGTGATCCGGCCCGGGGGCGACGGTG